>JAICXI010000161.1 GCA_025980505.1 bacterium
ATGCAAGCGATATCGAAAACCCATTCAAACTAATTGGCACGCCATATTGAAATGTCACGGCCTCTGAATTCACGCCGGTTGTCGCGGTAACACTTTGTGAATTCGCACCAAAGCACCGATGATTTTGGTCCGGCATCTGAAAGGTCCAGTTGCCGGCATTGAAGGGGATGGGGTTGAATATCGCCGTACCGGTTGAATCCGTTATGGTCGTCAAGATATTCCCGAGAGGATCGATGCCATGGAGCAAAACATTCGGGACCGGCGTACTTTTATCCAGCACAATCACATCCACAACGCCTTGAGGCGGCCGAACCGGGTCGGCGGAAAAAGGATTTTTTTCTTTTTCACAGCCAATGAAGGCGGCCAACGCGAAGCCGAATAAAAGCGCCAGTGGGACTTTCATTCAATTTTCCTATAGCAATCTTTAAGGGAACTATGCACTTGGCGTCAGTTTCCAACAACCCTTGCCCCTTGCGTCGTGGTTTCGACGAGTAGGGTGAGGGGTGTGGTGAAAACCATGAAATCACCCTCACCCCGGCCCTCTCCCCTCGAAGGAGAGGAAAATCGACGTCAAATCAACTGCAAACTGACGCCAAGTACATAGTTCCGATCTTTTAAATACTCCTCCAAAGTATAAACTTGTAATCAGCCATGCATCCCAAAAATAAATCCCCGAATTATTTGAAGGTTCAATCGCGACATCTTTTAGTCTATTTTTAGTCCGGTTGGATTAAGGTAGTCTATGAAATCCACCTACAGGTGGACATTTCCTGAAGTTAGACGCCTGGCAGTTGAGGCAAGGGCGTGGCTTGGTATCTCAAAGGAACCGGCGTGGGAGTCGGCGTATTTAACTTTCTCCGGAAAGCGTCGAGGAAGCGCGACAAGGTCGGGTTGTCCGGGTGCATCTTCAAGGCGGTCTCATAATCTCGCAGGGCTTCCTTGTATTTCTTCTGGGCGTAATAACAATTGGCGAGCCCGACGTAAGCCGGCCACCAATCCGAATTGTCGTCGATGGCGGCCTGGAAATAGTCGATCGCAAGATCATACTTTTGGCTGCTATAGGCCGTAGTGGCCATTTGCATGAACTGGGGGTAATGGTCGTTTTGAGCCCACAGCGGGGTGCTTAGTCCGCTTAGGAGAAGTGTCATGATGAAAAGCATTTTTTTACTCATTTTTCCACCATCGCTCAAAAATTAGCTGGTTTTAAAAGTTTATTCCTTTTCCCATCATTAGGCCATTTCAAAATTCATCCTGGGAATAAGTACCCCCCTAAAATTAAAAATCCCGTTCCGCGGAAGCGGAACGGGATTTTCCAAAAAACCTTACATATCGAAATTCACGCCCAAATCAACCGGGATATAGGTAAAAGTCCAACCGGAACCCAGGACGACATTAGCCGTCCCTTGAACGAAAATGTTCAAGTTGTCACCAGCCGGGAACTGAACACCCACTCCACCGCCGATTTCCGGATCGCTTGTGGAAGCCGATATTCCGGAAAAGCTCTCGCTGTAACTCGACAACCCCGCGTCAACCAGAATATAGGGTTTGGTTTTATCCGCCCCAATGGCGTATTTTAACATCGCCAAAATGCTCAGATCGGCGGTGCTCCACCCGCTCAAACCGGTCAAAGTGAACGTATCATAACCGATTCCCAAGCCGACCCCCAGGTTTTCATCGATCCGATACAAACCGGTAACTTGGCCGCCGAACCCGAGGTCGTAACCGGAATCAGTCGGAACAGCGATGCCCCCGTTCACGCCCAATTCGAATTTTTTCTCCGACCCCGCGGCAAATGAAGCCGAGGCCACCAACATCAAGCCCAAAACCAACGCCAATGCCTTTTTCATACTCTTCCTCCCGGAAATTATTTTTGCCCGGCCAGGCGGGCAAAAAAGAGACACCTCGGACCCTTAGAGGGACCGGACGGCGGATTCAATGATTGTCTGGGGATGAGCTTTGGAGCGGCGGCAACCGGGCCAATAAGCAACTATTAAGTCTTATCAGTTTTTCGTTAATACGAATTTCAATTCATTTTTACTATAAAACATCATTCCAAAAAGTAAAAGAATATTTTCAAGTCCCGGTCCGTCAATCCACCTACCCGAAAAGAGCAACCTTTTCCGGCCCTTTTTCTTGGACCTTTAAAGTTCGGAACCATCTTTTGGACGCACCGCTTTTAAAAAATTTTTTCTCCACAAGGGTCTTTTCTTCAGACCGCCTCTCCCAGATAAGCTTGTTTCACTTTGGGGTTCTGAAGGACCCGGTCCGCCTCCCCCTCCAGCAGGATGGTTCCGGTCTCCAACACGTAAGCATAGTGGGAAGCGGCCAGTGCCAGCTGCGCGTTTTGTTCCACCAGGAGGATGGTGGTCCCCTCCCCGTTGATCCTTTCAATGGTCTCAAAAATAAGTTCGATGACCTGGGGCGCCAGCCCCAGGGACGGTTCATCCAGGAGCAGTAACTGGGGCCTGGCCATGAGCGCGCGGCCGATGGCCAGCATTTGTTGTTCACCCCCGGAAAGGGTCCCGGCCATTTGTTTGTGCCGTTCCTTCAGCCGCGGGAACAGGGAATAAACATGGTCCAAATCCCCGGCGATCTCCACGCGGTCGCTCCGGATATAAGCGCCCAAATCCAGGTTTTCCGCGACCGTCAGGTTGGGGAACACGCCGCGGCCCTCCGGGCATTGCACGATCCCCATCCGGACCAAGACGTGGGGAGCCAGGGAGGCCAGGTTCCTCCCGTTAAAAAGGATTTCGCCTTCACTGGGCTTTTTGATCCCCGATACGGCCCTTAAAACCGTGGACTTCCCCGCCCCGTTGGCGCCGATCAGGCAGACAATGGAACCCTTGGGCACGTTCAAGCTCACGCCCCTTAACGCCTGGATGGCGTCATAAAACACGCTTAAACCGCTGATTTCCAGTAAGTTTAGCCCCATCCTATTCACTCCAAAGAGGTGTAATTGGTTTTAAGGTCGGGTCCCGGGTTGGGCTTCTTCCATCTTGGCCCAAGGCGAAGCATCGGGAATCCAGGACTACCTTTTCTTTATGCCCAAATAAGCTTCGATGACTTTCGGGTCTTCCTGGACTTCCCTGGGCGTTCCTTCCGCGATCTTGATGCCGTGGTCCATGACGTGGATCCTCTCGCAGATGCCCATGACCACCTTCATGTCGTGCTCGATCAGAAGCACCGAAAGGTTGAATTCACCGCGGATGCGTTGGATGACTTGGGTGAGCCATTGGGTTTCCTGGGGATTCATGCCCGCGGCCGGTTCGTCCAAAAGGAGGATGCGGGCCCCGGTGGCCAGCGCCCGGGCGATCTCGAGTTTTTTCTGGTCGCCGTAAGGGAGGGCCCCCGCCAACGCGCCCCTGCGGTGGGAAAGTTCCAGGACTTCCAAAAGCCGGCCCACTTCCTCGTCGAACGCCTTCTCCACGTCCTTGAAACGCCGGGTCCGGGCCAAAGCCGCCCCCACCCCGTAAGGCCGGGAATGGTGGAAGGCGACCTTGATGTTGGTTTCCACCGTCAGCTCCTTGAAGAGCCGGATGTTCTGGAAGGTCCGGACCAGTCCCAGGCGGGTGATCCGATGGGGTTTCAAGCCCAGGAGCGGCTTGTCAAAAACCCGGACTTCCCCCTGCTGGGGACGGTAAATGCCGGAGAGGATGTTGAAAACCGTGGTTTTGCCCGCGCCGTTGGGCCCGATGAGGCCGGCCAGTTCCCCTTCCCGCAGTTCCAGGGAGAAATTGTCCACGGCCACCAGCCCGCCGAAGGACAAGGTGACGTTTTCCACGTCCAGCACGATGGGCCGTTCTTCCGGATTTTTCCTGTTGGTCGCCAAGCGGGCCTTGTCCCCCTTTTGTTGGTGCCTAGTGTAACCCAACCCCCAACAAAAGTTTTGAATTTTGAACGCGAAGTGTTACCCTCATTCCGCATGGAAAGGGCCGGGCAAAACCCGGGAAAATTGAATCGGGAAGGCTGGATTCCAAGATGGATTTGCTCATTTTCGACTTTGACGGCCTCATCCTGGACACCGAAACCGTGATCTTCCAGGCCTGGAATGAAATCTTCGAATCCTACGGCCGCACCCTGCCCCTTTCCGAATGGGCTTCCTGCATCGGCACCTCCCACCAGGCTTTCGACGTGTTCGGCTACCTGGAGGCCCAACTGGGCCGGCCCCTGGACCGCAAGGAGCTGGCCGGCCGCCACCGCCGCCGTACCCTTGAACTGTTGGAACCCATGCCGCCCCGGCCCGGGGTTCTGGAGTACCTGGAGGAGGCCCGGAAACAAAGGATCGCCCTGGCCCTGGCCTCCAGTTCCCACCAGAAATGGATCATGGGTCATTTGTCCCGCCTGGGCCTGGCCGAGCGGTTCCATTCCATCCGCTGCGCCGACGACGTCGAACAGGTCAAGCCCCACCCCGAGCTTTACCAACTGACCCTGGAATTCATGGGGGTTGCGCCCGGCCGGGCACTGGCTTTCGAGGACTCGCCCAACGGGATCAAGGCCGCCCAAGCCGCCGGCATCTTTTGCGTGGCCGTTCCCAATTCGGTGACGAAAAACCTTCCGTTGGACCACGCCGACTACCGCATCGAGTCCATGGCCGACGTGCCCTTGCGGGAACTGCTTCACCGCGTGGAAGGCCGCCTCAGCAACCTCCCCCGCTGATCCCCACGAGGGCCTTAAGGGCGGCTCTTTTTCCGCCTTTTCCACGTCAAAACCTTGGAATAAGCCTCTTCCAAAGCGCGCCTGTTTTCGGGCCGGCTTTAACCGGCCCCCCCGAAGTTCCCCTCCCGCGGGAGGACGGGCCGGCAAAAAGAAGCCGCCGGTTACCCGTCGTATCGGAAGTGAATGGGTCTTGAAGAAAATTTTATTTGAATCCTGTTGGATCCATTTTCACGAGGAGAAGACCATGACCGGAGTAACCGAAGGAAAGATCCTTTTAAAAGTCTCGGACGGCACCGAAATGCAGGCTTTCACCGCCGCCCCCAAAGGCGCCAAGCCCCTGGCCGGGCTGATGGTTTTCCCGGAAGCCTTCGGCGTCAACGGCCACATCCGCAATGTGGCCGTCCGTTTCGCCCGCGAAGGCTACTTGGCCGTCGCGCCCGAACTTTTCCACCGCAGCGCCCCGGCGGGTTTCGAGGCGGATTATGGGAACTTCCCCGCCCTCAAACCCCATTTTGACGCGCTGACCGACGCGGGCCTCCTGGCGGACGTGAGGGCGTCTTTCACCTGGTTGAAGGGACAGCCCGGAATCCCGGAGGGAAGGATCGGATGTGTCGGCTTTTGCCTGGGGGGCCGGGTTTCCTTCGAGGCCAACGCCCACGTCCCCTTGAAAGCCGCCGTCTCCTTTTACGGGAGCCGCATTTTGAGCGCTTCCCTGCC
>JAICXI010000104.1 GCA_025980505.1 bacterium
AACTACCAGCTCGACACGCTGACTTCCACGGCCGTGGCGAACCCGGCGTTTAACAGCGGCCAAATCAGTTTTTAAAAGCCCCCTCCAATCAAAAAGGCCCGCCTTCTTCCCCGTCGCGCGGGGAGGAGGGGCGGGCCTTTTTGATTGGAGGCCGGCCGCCTTGGACCTCAGTCCGGACGTCCCGCCGGAATCTTTTGCGGGCCTATGCTCCGTGCGGTAATGAGCGCCAGGTGGAAAATACAATCCGGGCAGTAGAACAAATGGCGTTCCACCATGCCCTTTTCCGGGTGTCCCAAGCGGTGTTCACGGTAATTCGGCAGTTTTTTTCTTACTTCCCTGCAGCTTATTTCTTCCATGCCCCTCACCTTATCCCTTACAAACTGCAGAGTTCATGCCACCGGGCGTCACCGGAAGGTGACATCCCGGGGATGAAACTCCCTTTCTTTTTTGACGGTGGGAAGGCTTTCAGGGGCTTTCAAGGCGCCGCGGCTTTTTTTTCCGGATTTTGGGGGGAGCGGAAGGACATCCTTTCGTAAAAGATTTCACAAAGACTGTTGAAGGTCTGCCAATTCCAAAAAGGTGCAGGAAAAACAGGTCGGTTGTCGAGAAGGAAGGGTTTCGGAAAGCCCAAAGATCGAACCGCGGGTGGAAGACGATCCGGATTAAAGCGGCTTGAAATGGATCATTTTCTCCCGGACTTCCTCTTCCTCAAAATGGCGGAGGTTGGGTTTGATCAGGTCGCTTCGCGTCAAAAAGCCCACCAGGCGGCGGGGATCCTTGGGGGAAACCACCGGCAAACGGCCGATCCTGTGGCGTGCCATGCGGGTGGCCGCCGTGCGGCAAGTGTCGTGGGAATGGGACACCAACAGTTTGCGGCTCATGAAATCGGCGACCTTTTTGCCCGCCAGTTTTCCCGGAGGAAGGTCCGAGAGGGTCAAGACTCCCACCAGTCCCCCCTTGTCATCCACGACCGGATAACCCTGGTGTTTGGATTGCCCCCGGAAATAAGGGTCCAGCTTGTCCGCCGCCAGGGAGAAGGAAATGGTTTCCACTTTACGGGTCATGACGTCCTGCACGTGGGTCTTTTCCAGGAGGTCGACCGTATATTCCTGCAGGATGTGGTAGCCCCGCCGCGCGATTTTCTCCGTCAAGATGGAGCGCTTCAGCACGAAAACCGTGAAGATAAAGGAAGTCATGCAGGCGATGAGCAGGGGCAGGAGGGAATTGATGTCACGGGTCAATTCCAGGGCGAACACGATGGCCGTAAAGGGCACCCGGTAAACGCCGCTCAAGGTGGCGGCCATGGACAATAGGGGCCAAAGCGCGGCGTCACCGCCGGGGAAAAAAGGGGCCTCCAATACGCCCACGCCTGCGCCGCAAATCAGGATGGGCGCCAGCACCCCTCCGGAGGTTCCGGACCCCAGGGAGATGGACCAGATCAAGGCCTTCACGGCCACCAGGGGCAGGGCCTGGGATGGGGAAAAGGTCCCCTTGAGGAAGTCGGCGATGACGTCGTAGCCGACGCCCATGGCGCGGGGCTCGTAGTAGCCGCCGATCCCGACGATCAGCCCGCCGATGGCGGGAAACCACATCCAGTGGAAGGGCAGCTTGGCGAAAAAGTCGTCGCAGGCGTAAACGGCGGTGGTCAGGAAGGTGGAAAGAAGGCCTCCCAGCAGCCCCGCCATGAGGGCGAAAAAGAGCCCCAAGGGCCCGATCGACGGATGGCCGGGCATGGGGAAAAGGGGGCCGTCGCCCAGGAGAAAGGGCCTCAGGATGGCCGCGATGGAACTGGCGATCACCACGGGGATCAGGCTGCGGGGTTTCCACTCGAAGAGAAGCAGTTCCACGCCCAACAGCACCGCGGCCAAGGGCGTGTCAAAAATAGCCGCCATGCCCGCGCAGGCGCCCGCCACCAGCAGGATTTTGCGCTCCACCGCGGTCAGGCGCACCAGCTGGGCCAGGAGGGACCCGAAGGCCCCGCCGGTCATGATGATGGGGCCCTCGGCGCCGAAGGGCCCGCCCGAACCGATGGCGATGGCGGCCGATACGGGTTTCAGGATGGCCAGCTTCAGGGACATCTGGCTCTTGCCGAAAAGGATGGCTTCCAAGGCTTCGGGGATGCCGTGGCCCCGGATCTTGTCCGATCCGAACCGGGCCATGAAGCCCACGATCAGTCCGCCGGCCACCGGTACCAGGACGATCCACCAGCCCAAGTGGCTGTCCGCCGGGGAAACGAAGTCGGTGGAGAATTTCTGGAAGAAGAAAAGGTTGGTGAAAACCCGGATCAGCTTCACCAGCGCCAGGGCCACCACCGAAGCCGCTGCGCCGATCAAGAGCGCCAGGGTTGAAATCCAAAGCAACCGGGAGTTAACGGAAAAATCGCCATTTTCCTTCATGTCGTTTCGTTCCTTTCGAGTCCCGCGGGGGGGAGACCAACTATAAGCAAAAGGGGAAGGGAAGCGAAAGATGGATTTTCAAACATGACATGATTTTGTACAATTTAACTTTGAAAAGGCAACGTCCCGCATGAAGACGTAAAGGCCCGAAGCGGGAAGGTTTCAAGGCCGGCAAGCGCCGTCGGTTGGATTTTTCCGGCAAGCCGCCGTCATTTCGTTTCGCCCAGGAGGAGTTGATGAAAACCGTCACCTTCAGCCAGTTCCGGAACAACGCCCGGAAGTACATCGATGCGGTGGAGGAAGGGGAGGAACTGGAAATTGTCCGGCACGGCAAACCCGTGGCCCTGGTTTCGCCCCTGCCCAAGGAAAGGAACGCCCGTTACTGGAAAACCGTGAAGCCCCTTTTTCCAACCGGGCTGGCCTTGAGCCGCCGGATCCTCCAGGAACGCAAGGAGGGCCGCTGGTGAAACTGTACCTGGACACCTCCGCGCTGGCCCGCAGATACCTGGTGGAAAGGGGCACTCCCCGCGTTTTGCGCCGGCTCCGGGAAGCTTCGGGATTGTTTTTTTCCTCCGTGGGCCTGCCCGAGATGATTTCCTTGTTCGCCTTGTGGGAGGCGGAGCGCCGGATTTCGGAAAAGGAATACGCGGACTTGCGGCGGGAACTGGCCAGGGACATGGAACAAACCCAACTGGTTTCCCCGGACGGGGAAATCCTCCGGTTGGCCGTGGAATGCGTGGAGGTCCAGGGGCTCAAGACCCTGGAGGCCCTCCACGTGGCCACCGCGCGCCGCATGCGATGCGGCCGGTTTTTAACCGCCAACCGCGCCCAGGCCCGGGCCGCCCGGTCCTTGGGGTTGACGGTGGAAGTGGTTTAAAAGCGAAGATCCCCTTTCAATGCAGGACCATGACCTTCACGGTTTGACGGCCGGCGAGGGCGCCGTTGGCGCCCAAGAGGTCCACCTGGCCCAGGTAAAGGCCGCTGGCCACCGGGGAACCCGACAGGTTCAGGAGCGCCCAAGGGATGCGGTTGGGGCCGGCGGTTCCCTGGGCCGACGCCTGGTAAACCGTCTCGCCGTAGAGGTTGAGCAACGTGAGCCGCAACAGCGCCGGCTTTTCCAGCGTCGCGAGGAACTGGATGGGCTGCCCGTTGCGGGACAGGTTGGGCGCGGCCGACAATTGAAAGGCCGCCCTAGGCACAATGACCGCCGTGGCCATCAAGGCGCCACCCGGTGTGCTTGTGGGCCGGGGAGTGTGGGTGGGAATGATGCTGGCCACCGCGCTGGCCGCGCCGGAGGGAGTGGAGGTCGGCAAGGCGGTACGGGTGGCGTTAATGACCGCGGTGGCCACCAATGTGCCGCCCGGTGTGGCCGGGGGCTGTGGAGTGTCGGTGGGAACGATGCTGGCCACCGCACTGGCCGCGCCGGAGGGAGTGGAGGCCGGCAGGGGGGATTGGGTTGGGTTAATGACCGCGGTGGCCACCAGGGTGCCGGTGGGTGTGCCGGCCGGCGTGGGTGTATGGGTGGGCATGATGCTGGCCACCGCACTGGCCGCACCCGTGGGCGTGGAAGTCGGACTGGACGTCGGTGTGGGGGTTCCCGGCGACGTGGAAGTAAGGGTGGAAGTGGCGCTGGACGTGGCCGTGGACGTAAAAGAAAAGGTGGGCGTCGGGGAAGCCGTCGGAGTGGACGATGGAGTGGCCGTGGCGGTTGAAGTGGGAGTGGGTGTGGGAGTAAAGGGGCAGAGTCCGCCTTCGACTTTTTGCACCAGGTCGTAACTGTAATCCACCAGGTATAAATTCCCCATGGGGTCGAAGACGAGGGACTCGGGATGGGAGATATTGGTGGCAAGCAGCGGCGTGCCGCTGGTGGAGCAGCCGGAGACGCCGGTGCCGATCACGGTGGTGATGATGCCCGTGGTCTTGTCCACCAAGCGGACGCGGTTGTTCATGTCGTCGGCCAGGATCATGTCCCCGTTGCAGGTGAAGGTGACGCTGCCCACGTCGCTGCCCATCCGGGCCAGGGTGGCGGGCCCGCCGTCGCCCGAAAAGCCGGTGACCCCGCTGCCCGCAACCGTGGTGATGACCCCGGTGCCTGCGTCGATGCGGCGCACGGCTCCGTTCAGGGCGTCGGTGACATAAAGGCTTCCCCCCGCATCAAAGGCGATGCCCTCGGGCTGGTTGAGTTCGGCCAGGGTGGCGGGCCCACCGTCGCCCGAGTAGCCGGCCGTGCCGTTGCCCGCCACGGTGGTAATCAAGCCGGTGACCGTATCGATGCGGCGCACGGTGTTGTTGCCCTCGTCGCTGACCATCAGGTAACGCTGCGAGGGGTCGAACCGCACCATGGCCGGGGCGGACATTTGGGCCTGGGCCGCGAGTCCGCCGTCGCCCGAATAGCCGGCCGTGCCGGTGCCCGCGTAAACGCTGATGATGCCGGTGGCGGCGTCCACCTTCCGGATCACGCTGCTATAGAAGTCGGCGATGTAAAGGCTGTCGGCGGCGTCGAAGGCCAGGCCGGAGGGGAAATCCATGTAAGCCGCGGTGGCCGGCCCGCCGTCGCCCGAGCGCGGGAGCTCGTTGGGGTTGTAGACTCCCGCGTAAGTGGAGATGATGCCGGTGGTGATGTCCACCTTGCGCACGGTGTTGCTGCAGGCGTCGCCGATGTAGTAGTTGCCCTTGGAATCAAAGGCCAGGTCGTCCGGGCAATCCAGGCCCGCCAGCGTGGCGGGGCCGCCGTCCCCGAAATAACCCGCGGCCGCGCAATTGCCCGCCACCGTGGTGATGGTTTGGCCGCGGCATTCGGTTAAGAAAACGGCTTCCAATCCCCAAAGGACGGCCAGATACCAAAGAAATTTAAACCAAAACCGCATAGGGACTTCCTGGAACAAGGCTGAACCACCTGGAATATAGACGGCCGGCCGGGTTTTTAGTCCAGGTTGATCGGGGGTGGAAAAAAGCCGGTTCGCCGGAAGTTTTGGTCCAAGGGGAAAAGGCCGGCCTTGGAAGGCAAAGGTAAAAAACGTACAATCCCCCCATGGCTTTTAAGGCTTTTTCCTCAAAAACTCCGACCCTTTCCCAACTTCTCCAACAATTGAAATCCCGCGAGGACCTGAGGGACCGCATCCAACACGTGGAAATCCTGGTTTCCCGGCCGGCCCGGTTCCACGGTTATCCCCAAGCGCTCTCGAAGGACCTCCAGCGGGTGCTGGAAAAATCGGGGTTGGAGGCCCTTTGGTCCCACCAGGCCCATGCCGTGGAAGCCCTCCACCGGGGGACCCATGTGGCGGTCACCACGCCCACGGCTTCGGGCAAGACCTTGTGCTTCAACTTGCCCGTGATGCAGTCGGCGATGGAAAACCCCGCCGCGCGCGCCCTTTACCTTTATCCCATGAAGGCCTTGGCCCAGGATCAGCTCAGGACCCTCCAGGAGTGGATGGGGCGGTTGAAGGCCGCCAAGCTTCCGGTCTTTTCCGCCGAGATTTACGACGGGGATACGGCCACGGGCGTGAGGGCCAAGATCCGCAAGAACCCGCCCAACATCCTGCTTACCAATCCCGACATGCTGCACTTGGGCATCCTGGCCTTCCACGACGGCTGGGCCGAGTTCTTCAAGAACCTGAAATACGTGGTCATCGACGAGGCCCACAGCTACCGCGGCATCTTCGGCGCCCACGTGGCCCATGTGATCCGGCGCCTGCGGCGGGTCTGCCGGCTTTACGGCTCCGACCCCCAGTTCGTGACTTGTTCGGCCACCCTGGGGAACCCGGAGGAATTCCTGAAGGGATTGACGGGACTTTCTTTCGAAGTTATTTCCGAATCGGGCGCGCCCCAAAACCAGAAGACCTTCGTGTTGTGGAATCCCGACACCACTTCGCCTTATACCGAGGCCGTCACGCTTTTGATCGAGTGCCTGAAGGCGGGGATGAAAACCATTGTTTTCACCAAGGCGCGCAAGATCACCGAACTGATCAGCTTGTGGGTCACCCAGGCCAGGCCCGAATGGGCCTCGCAGATCAAAAGCTACCGCGCCGGGTACCTGCCCGAGGAACGGCGGGAGATCGAAGCCATGCTTTTCAAGGACGAACTCAAGGCGGTCATTTCCACCTCCGCGCTGGAAGTGGGCATCGACGTAGGGGGGCTGGACGCCTGCATCCTGGTGGGTTATCCCGGCACAATGATTTCCACCTGGCAGCGTTCCGGCCGCGTGGGGCGGGGGGAGGCGCCGTCGGTGGTCTTTTTGGTGGCCATGGCCGACGCCATGGACCAATTCTGGATGAAGCATCCGGCCAAGTTCTTCACCATGAAGCCCGAGTCGCTCATGGTGGGCTTCGAGAACGAGGCCATCGCCAGGGCGCACTTGAGGTGCGCGGCCGCCGAAACGCCCC
>JAICXI010000339.1 GCA_025980505.1 bacterium
AAAAGGCCACCTACGACAAGATCGGGCGATTGGTGGGGAAAGCCGGCGCCTTTCACCCGGGTTTAATCGTCTGGCCCGAAACCGCCGCACCCTCGTATTTGCGCTGGTCGTCCATGGCCCTGGGGAGGGTGACCCGGATGGTCCGGGCCTCCGGGACCTTCCACTTGGTGGGCTGCCTGGACGCCCAACCAGGGAAGGATCACGCCACCCATTGCTTCAACTCGGCCATCCAATTCACGCCCGGGGGAAAAATTGACGGCATTTACCACAAATGCCATTTGGTGCCCTTCGGGGAATTCGTGCCCTTCCAAAAGTACCTTACTTTTCTGGGGCCGGTGGTGGGGGACTTGGGCAATTTCGACCCGGGAGAGGGTTACCGGAAATTCCAAACGCAGGGGTTCAGTTACACGCCCTTGATTTGTTACGAGGTCATATTTCCCGGCGATGTCCAGCAGGCCCTCCAAACGGGGGCGGAAGCCCTGGTGAACATCAGCAACGACGCGTGGTATGGACGGACGGCTTCACCTTACCAACATGCCATGATGGCGGTTGTACGGGCCGCGGAAGAAAGAAAACCGCTGTTCCGGGCGGCCAATACGGGCATTTGCCTGGCCACCGACCCCTTCGGCCGTATCCTGGGCTCGACGCGCTTGTTCGAGGAGGGGATATTGCCGGCCGATGTCCTCCAGGCGGCGCCCCCCCCATCCCTTTACTCCCGATGGGGAAACTGGTTTCCCCGGCTTTGTGGGATTGTTTCCTTCCTGTTGTTGTTAGGGGCGGCGGCCGGTCCATCCCCGGCCAAACCTTTGCCGCCGTCCCCGGGAAACTTGAGCGAGGAACGGACATGGGATACCCCAAACAACCGAAACTCCTGAAGGTGGCGGCCAAGGGCGAACTGAGGGACGGCGAGTCCAAAAAGTTCGAGATCCGGAGGCCGGACCGGGTGGCGGAAGCGTTCCTCATTAAGAAGGAAGGGGATTATTACGCTTATTTGAACCTATGCCGCCATTGGACCGTAGGGCTTGATTTTGACGACAACGAGTTTTTTTCCGAGGACCGGAATTGGTTGGTCTGCAAAAACCACGGCGCGATTTACAATCCGGCCACGGGGGGGTGCGAGAGCGGCCCTTGCGGCGGCGCCTCCCTTTACCGCGTTCCACTGGTGGAAAAAGAAGGGGCGATTTTCGCCGACTTGGAAAAAGTGGAATGGGGGGAAATCGAAGGGCCGGGATGAATGGGGAAGGCCCGGTCTTGAAGGGAAACCGGTTCTGGAATGGGTCCATTCCAAAAGCTTCACCCGGCCGGAATTTTGATGAAGAGCCCCTGACAAAACCAGGGTTTTAACAAAGTTGGAGTCCCTCAAAATCCAAAAGGAAATTTTTCAGATGGGATGCAGGCCCCGGCGGGTCAAACCGGCGGTTTCGTCCAACCCGAACATCAGGTTCATGTTTTGGACCCCGACGTGGGCCCCGCCCTTGCCGATGCTGTCCAGGACGCTGAAAACAACGATACGGCCGCGGGTTTCATCCACGTCCAGGCCGATGAAGCAAAAGTTGGTGCCCGATACGCTGTTGACCCAGGGATAGGGTTTGTATTGCCAGGAGGCGCTTTCTTCCTTCGGCAGATCGTAGACCTTCACGAAATACTCGTCCTTGTAAAACTCCTTGTAAAGTTCCATTAATTTGGCGCGGGTGACCTTCCGGGTGGGGAAGGCGTGGCAAACGTCCAAAATACCCCGCACGATGGGCACGTAAACCGGGGTGAAATGGATGTTCACCTTCCGCTTGGAAAGCAGGCCCAGTTCCTGTTCGGCCTCAAAGGTGTGGCGGTGGCCGGTCACGTTATAGGGAATCAGGTTGTTCCCGATCTCCGCGTGATGGGCGGGCCGGGAAAGGTCGGCGCCGATGCCTGCGGTTCCGGAAAGCCCGTCCACGACCACCTTGGAGGTATCGATCAATCCGGCTTTCACCAGGGGCGCCAGGCCCAGGATGGCCCCGGAGGCGAAGCAGCCGGGGTTGGCGATGACCCGCGCCTTTTTGATCTCCTCGCGGTGCAATTCGGAAACGCCGTAAACGGCTTCCTTGGCGATGTTCCAGCTTTTATGTTTTCTCTTATAAACCTTTTCCCAGGCGGCCCTGTCGTTCAACCGGAAATCGGCCCCCAGGTCGATCACCTTGCATCCGTCCTTCAAGAACTTGGGCGCCAGTTCCATGGGAACACCGCTCGGGAGCGCCATGAAAACGACGTCGCAGGGAGTGGTTTGATCGGGACGGATGAACCGGATGTCCGTTCCATAAAGGTTGGGATGGTAGTCGGCCACTTGGGCATCGCTGCGGCTGGTGGCCCAAGCGATTTCCACTTCGGGATGTTCCATGAGGACCCGGAGAACTTCACCGCCCATGTATCCTGTTGCGCCGTAAACGCCCGCTCGAATCATGAGAACCCCCGGGAAAACTGGTTTTGGATAATGAATCCCCAATTATGAATTGGGATTTATTTTCGATAATGAACAATTCAAAATTGGAGTTTAAATGGCGACCCCAACGGGAGTCGAACCCGTGTTGCCGGGATGAAAACCCGGTGTCCTAGGCCACTAGACGATGGGGTCCAATGATTTTTTGGAAAACGCCTTGTCAAAAGAGAGCAGATTCTAGGGGACGAAACGCGGGAAGTCAAGGAAGGAACCGGCAAAGAGGCCAACAAAACAAGGCGTTTTAAGCCGGTGAAAGCCGCACCGATTTTTCAATCCGGCGGAATTTCTGGCAAGATAGGGGTGATTTTTTCACCGCCATCGGTATCATACGGTTGCTTTCAAGTGCCCGCCGGTTTGCCGTGGGCTGAACCCATGGGGCGGGAATCGGGAATGATTTTAGAAAGGCTTTAAGACGGAGTTTTTCACCACGCGTTTTGGGAGATCCGGCATGGCGAAGAAGAAAAAAAAGAAGTCCGGCGCGGCCTCGGCCAATCCACTTGTGAAGGTCGAGACGACCCAGGGAACTTTTACGGCCGAACTGTTTTTGGACGTGCCGACCACCACCCGTAATTTCCTCGACTTGGTGGCCTCGGGTTTCTACGACGGCCTCACCTTCCACCGTTATGAACCGGGTTTTGTCATCCAGGGCGGGGACCCAAT
>JAICXI010000042.1 GCA_025980505.1 bacterium
ATGGGTCCCAGCTCGCCAACGCCTACCCCCACGATCCAAACCCCCCCGCCGCCTTTCGGGATCGCTTCCAACCAGGGCGTGATTTACGCCGAAGTTTGCCGATAGGGGGAAGGAGTTCGGGTTTTGGAAGGGAAAGGCCGTAAACAAAAAAGCCGCCCCGGGTTTCCGGGACGGCTTTTTTCATGTCTCGGGGTTTCAGCCCTTCAAGCTGGCCATGTCGATGACGAAACGGTAGCGCACGTCGCCCTTCAACATGCGCTCGAAGGCCTCGTTGATCTTCGGCATGGGGATGACTTCCACGTCGGCGCCGAAACCCTTTTCCGCGCAGAAGTCCAGCATCTCCTGGGTTTCCCTGATGCTGCCCACCTGGGAACCGGCCACGGCGCGGCGCTTGGCCGTCAAGGCGAAGGGGACGATGGTGGGGGGCTTGGCCGGCAGGCCCACCAGGGCCAGGGTGCCGTCGCGCTTCAAGAGTTCCGTATATTTCGTGAAGTCGTGCTCGGCGGAAACCGCGTCCACGATCAAGTGGAAGCTGTTCGCCAGCTTCGAGAAGGTTTGGGGGTCGGAAGTAACGGCATAGTGGTGGGCCCCCAGCCGCTTGGCATCCTCCCTTTTCTTGTCGGTGGAGCTGAGCACGGTGACTTCCGCGCCCATGGCGGCCGCCAGCTTGACTCCCATGTGGCCCAGGCCGCCCAATCCCAGGATGGCCACCTTCTTGCCGGGGCCCGCGCCCCAGTGCCTTAAGGGGGAATAGGTGGTAATGCCCGCGCAGAGGAGGGGTGCGGCCTCCTGCGGGTTCAGTTTGGAGGAAATCCTCAGCACATAGTTCTCGTCCGCCACGATGCGGGTGGAATAACCGCCGTAAGTGGGCCTGCCCGTCTCCTTTTCCACGCCGCCGTAGGTCCAGAGGGGGGCCTTCTCGCAGTATTGTTCCAGCCCCTCCTTGCAGGATTCGCAGGTGCGGCAGGAATCCACGAATACGCCCACGCCCACCCTTTCCCCCGCCTTGAACTTCTTGACCGAGGCACCCACCTTCTCGACGGTCCCCACGATTTCGTGGCCCGGCACCATGGGATAGGCGTTGTCGAATCCCCATTCCCCCCGCACCTGGTGCAGGTCCGAATGGCAGACCCCGCAATACTGGATGTCGACCACCACGTCGTGGGGTCCGGGTTCGCGGCGTTGCAAGTCGTAAGGCTTCAGGGCTTCCTTGGCTTTATAAGCGGCATAGGCTTTGGCGGATGACATGGAACGCTCCTTCAAGGTGGGTTGAGGTTTAGAAGGGAATGCTAGTCAAAAGGGGAAAGGGATAACAAGTGGAAGATTCGGAAAAGCGCTTCTAAGTTGGTCCGGAAAGTCAGGCCGGGGGGTGGAGGTTTTTGTCGGGGACGAGTTGGCTCAAAGGTTGGATTGGGTTTTTTTACCCGCCTTGGGGAAAAGGATAAAGAGGATGGCGCCCATGGCCGGGGCTCCCAAGCGGGTTTCCCAAGCCGTGCCGGCCCTTTGGAAGGAACCGGGGGATCCACCTTAAGGAAGCCGCCCCGCCGCATCCAGGGGGGAGGCGGCCGCCTTCACCTTATTGGGGGCAGTTGTCCGCGAAAAGGTCCATGGCGGCGCTGCTGGAACTGCCGCCGGACTGTGTCGAGGGAAGGAAGGACCCCGTTACGTCCCAACCTGACCCGGTGTCATAGGAAATGATCGAACTGTCGTTGATGCAAATGGCCAGCCAGTAGGTGCTTCCGGCCGTGAGCTGGGTGGAGGTGATGGGGAAATCGTTGATGCCCGCCACCAGCGTTTGAAAGGCGGAAGACACCAGGAGGTTGCCGGGCTGGCCGCTGTTATTGGAATAGATCCCCATGTCCCCGCCGACCCCGCCGGAACTGACGATGCGGGCGTGCAAATGGGAGACGTTGACGGTACTGGCAATGTTGACCGGGATGAAGAAGACGGCGCCGTAAATGGAACCCGATTGGGAGCCCGCGGTCAGTTTGCCCACTTGGTTGGGGCAGGGGGTGAAGGTGGCCGTGGAGGTGGCCGTCATCGTGGGGGTGCCGGTGGAGGTGGGGGTTGGACTGTCGGTGGGGGTCGGGGTGATCGTCAAGGTCGCGGTGAGGGTGGGCGTACCGGTCGGGGTGGAAGTGGAGGTGAGGGTCGGTGTGTCGGAAGGGGTGGAAGTAAGGGTCGGGGTTGCGGTGGAGGTGGGAGTGGCGGTGGCCATCGGACTATTCGTGGCGGTGGAGGTGGCCGTCGCCGTGGGGCTGGCGGGCGGGTTGGGGCTCGAGGGGCTGGAACTGGAGGGACAGCCGGTTAAAACAACTCCACCCAGGGGGATGAGAACCAGGGCAAGCCAAATCGGAAACTTATTCATTTTAAACTCCTCGTCGAAAGGGAAATGGACCCCGAGGGGTGTGTAAGCGAAGCTGGCAGTGGAAAATTATATAAGCGGCGGAGAAGGAAAATAGTGAAAAATTTCCATTTTTCCGCCCTGGAAGCACCGCTTTTTTCACCCTGTCCGGGGCTTAGGGAGGCGGGCGAAGGGACGTTTAGGTTTTTTTACCCGACTTGGGGAAAAGGATAAAGAGGATGGCGCCCATGGCCAGGGCTCCCAAGTGGGCGTCCCAGGCCGTGCCGGCCGTTTGGTAGACGGTAAAAACGCTTCCGCCCAGTTTGGAAAGGGGGGACACCAGCCACTTCATATGGGACCAGGGAACGGCGGCCATGGAGAATTGGACCAGGGCCCAGAGTCCCATGACATAGGCGGTGCGGGAAGGTATTTCCAGGAGCGGGGCGCCGAAAAAGGAAAAGATCCATTTCATTCGGCCCCAGGGATAAAGCAGGAGGTACATGATCCCCAGGCCCGTCACCACCCGGGAGGCCCCCACCAAGGCCAAGGTGCTTTGGGGGTGGAAGTGCCAGTGGGCCGCCTCGCCGGCGAATCCGCAAAGGAAGTAAGCCGCCAGGTAGCGCCCCCGGCCGATCGTTTCCTCCACGCCCTTGCCGAACATGAAAAGAAAGGCCGTATTGGCCACCAACTGGGTCCAACTGGTGTGCAGGAATAGCGAGGTCACGATGCCGATACCCAGGTGCCGCAGGGGTGCCACGGGAATGAAGCCGTAATAACCCAGGATTTCCCGGAAATCCGGCCGATTCACGGTTTGGTAGCAAACGAAGATGTTCAAAAGGAGGAGGAAGGTATTGGCCCAGGGGATTTTTTTGGAAGCGGGATTGTCGTCCACGAAGGTGATGAACATGGGAAGGCATTATAGTGGCGGCTTTTCGCCTGCGCCAGCTTGTCGATCGGGCGGTAATGTCCCGGTTCAAAATCCCGGAAACCGACGCCACACCCCTCGCCCTACCCTCTCACCCTCGAGGGGCGGGGGTTTTAGCTGTTTATTTCCCCCTCTCCCTTGAGGGGAGCCCTTCGAGGGCCTCGGGGCGAAAGGGCCGCGGTGAGGGTGAAGTGGACTTCTCATCAAAGTGAGGCGCTACCGATCAGGCGGCCCGCTTGGGGGGAGGGCCGGAATAAAGGAAGGGGAACAAGGCCAACCCGGTCAGGAAGCCGCCCACGTGCGCCCAAAAGGCCACCCCACCCTGGTCCGGGGAAGAAAAGGTGGCCATCAGGTATTGCTCCAGGAACCAGAAACCCACCACGAAAAAGGCCCGGACCGGAATGGAAAAAATGGGGAAGATCAGGAGGAAAAACTGCAACCGCATCCTGTTCCAGGGGAACATCACCATGTAAAGGGCGCAAACGCCCGAGATGGCGCCCGAGGCGCCGATGAGGGGAAGGGTGGAATGGGGGTCCACGGTGTATTGCAGGAACACGGCCCCGAACCCCGAAAGCAAATAAGCGGCCAGGTAGGCCGCCTTGCCCAGGCGGTCCTCCACGTTGTCCCCGAAGACCCATAGGAAGTACATGTTGCCCAGCAGGTGCAAAAGGCCGGCGTGCAGGAACATGGAGGAAACGGCGTCCGCCAGATGCGGGTGGGCGGGGACGAAGCCGTGGCGCCAGATGATCCGCTCGAAATAAGGCGAGGAGGCTGTCTTGAAGAAGATGTAAGTGTTCAGGGCGATCAACAGGAGGTTGACCAGGGGGAAGTGCCGGGGGGGACGGCTGTCGTCGATGGGAAGGATGAACATGAAATCACCCGAAGTTTAAATTTTGAGTCCTCAAGTTTAAATTGAGGAAGCCTTTGAATCTTTGGTTCAAAGGCCAACGAAATTTAACATTTAGAGGTTAAAATTCAAAATCAATTATGGAAGGCCAGGGCTTCCTCGGCCCGGGGCGTTTCCGCAATGGCCTTGACCGCGTTGGGGGACCGGCCGGGAACCTTCCAGATGCCGGGAATGGAGGCGGGGCATTGGGGACACCGGCCTTCCGGGCCCAGCTTATTTTGGGAGACCTGGAAGCCGTAACGCTCGATTAAAAGCCCGCCGCAGGAAGGGCAGTAAGTGTTTTCCGTCGTCCCCACTTCGCCCGGCCGGTTGCCCGAGTAAACGTACCGCAGGCCCGCTTCCTTGCCGATTTGCCAGGCGCGGTTCAACTGACCCGGTGCGGTGGCGGGGCGGTCCTCCATCCGGTAGTCGGGATGGAAGGCCGTCACGTGCCAGGGAATATCCCGGTCCACGGAGGCCAGGAATCCGGCGATTCCCTTCAACTCTTCCTCGCCGTCATTGAAACCCGGAATGACCAAGGTCACCACCTCCAGCCAGAAACCCATGGCCCTCAGGCGCTCGATGGATTCCAGCACGGGTTTCAAGGTGCCGCCCATGGTTTGCCGGTAGCGCTTGTCGTTGAAACCCTTCAGGTCCACCTTGTAGAGGTCCACCCAGGGCCGGATGAATTCCAGCACCTCCTTCGTGGCGTTGCCGTTGGAAACGTAGGAGGTGAGCAGACCTTGGGCGCGCGCTTCCCGGAAGACCTCCATCGACCATTCGCTGGTAATCAAGGGTTCGTTATAGGTGGAGGTCACGACCCCGCACTTGTTCTCCAGGGCCAGCCGGACCAGGCCGGCGGCGGTCACGTCCCGGGGCCGGGCCCCGGACTCCTCCGAGGCCGGATCGTGCAGGGCCTGGCTGGTGACCCAGTTCTGGCAATAGCGGCAGTGGTAATCACAACCCAGCATGCCGTAGGAAAGGGCGCGGGTGCCGGGCAGGGCGTGGAAGAAGGGTTTTTTCTCGATGGGGTCCACCTGCAGCGCGCCGACGTAGTTTCGGGGGACCTTTAAAAGGCCGCCCTCGTTGGTGCGGACCTTGCAGATCCCCTTTTTGCCCCCGGGAATGCGGCAGCGGTGGGCGCAGGCCCAGCACTCCACCCGGCCCTGCGGCAGTTTCCGGTAAAGAAGCCCTTCGGCGGTCCGCTCCGAGAGCAGTTGTTCCAGCGGGGGAGAGGGGGACATTTGAACCTTCCTTCGTGTCCATTGTAGGGGCCGGGGCGCCTGAAAAACAGATGGGGCCGGAGTGGAAAAGGACGTAAAATAAACGCGCTTATCCGTTTATCAAAGGAGGCGGGATGGCCGGTTCGACACCCAAAAGATCCCCCCAACCGGAAAGAGGGGAAAAGGAATCCCCGGGGGTTTTCCATTCCGCCGGGTTTTCCCTCCTCGAAGGGGTCTTCGGCCGGGACCTGGGGCCGGTTTGGGACGCGTTGGTGCTTTGGAATTCTTCCCGGAAGCGTGATGCGGCCGAAGGCCTGGGCGCCTACCGGAAGCTTTGGAAAAAAGTGCTGGAACGGCAGGAATTCGCCCGCCATCCTTTCGTGGGCACGGGTCTCCAGGATTTCTGGTTGGAAAGGCTCCTGGAGGACCCCAACGCCTTCCACCGCAAGGCGGAACTGGCCCCGCTCTCCCAAATCTCCCCTTCCTTGGCCCGGCAATATGCGGATGAATTAAGAGGCTTCCTGAAGCATGTGGTGGACGTGGATTGGGAAGATTGGATGGCCCCCCTCCATGAAAAACTGGATTTGCCCCTTCCGGGGTTCAAGGACCTGCGGGGGTTGGAAGTCCCGGCCCCGCTTCCACCGGCCCTGGAGGCCCGGCGGAAGATCAAGCAAAGGCTGCTTTCGGCCGATTCGCGGGATATCGCGCGGGAAATGGCCGATTTCTTTTACCGGAACGGGCTGGGCTTGTTCGGCCGCTACCGCGCCTTCCGCTGGCAGTTGGACTCCCAGGGGCGCGGACAATTGGCGGGCGTGGAGGCCGCCGATCCCATCCGGTTGGAGAACCTGGTGGGTTATGAGGAGCAACGCAAGCCCCTCTTGGATAACATCGAGGCCTTCGTGGCGGGCAAACCCGCCAACAACGTCCTGGTTTACGGGGAGAGGGGGACGGGCAAGTCCTCCACGGTGAAGGCCCTTTTGAACGCCTACCAGGACAAGGGCCTGAGATTGGTGGAGGTCCACCCTTCCCATTTGAACGACTACCAGGAAATCCTCCCCCACTTGCGGGGCCGCCGGGAAAAGTTCATCTTGTTCGTGGACGACCTGTCCTTCGAGGAAAATGAGACGTCCTACAAGGGTTTGAAGGCCCTTTTGGAGGGAACGGTGGAAGCCACACCCGCCAACGTCATCCTGGTCGCCACTTCCAACCGGCGCCATCTTATCCGGGAGTTTTTCGACGACCGCGCGGGCGAGCTTCAGAAGGACGGCGAAATCCACGGCGCGGACACGGTGGAGGAAAAACTCTCCCTCTCCGACCGGTTCGGGTTGGTGGTTTCCTTTTACTCCCCGGACCAGGAGACCTACCTGCGGATGGTGGAAAACTGGGCCAAGGAAGAGGGCATCCGGATGCCCGCCCCCGAACTGCACCGCCGGGCCTTGCAATGGGAAAAATCCAACAACGTGCGCTCGGGCCGCACGGCCCGGCAGTTCATCAACGACCTGAAAGGCAAAGCCGATTGAACCACCAAGGTCACCAAGAAAGGCACGATACTGGAATTTGAGGAAATAAATCCTGAGTTGGATAAAATGGCGGGTCAAATTGTTGATGCGGCTTCCAAAGTCCATAAGAGCTTAGGGCCTGGATTACTTGAAAATGCTTAGGAGCTTTGTTTTATGAGTTGGGCCGGCGTGGTTTAAAAGGTGAACGGCAAGTGGCGATTCCCTTGTTTTATGAAGGCGTTGAAATCCCCTAAGCATTTTCTTTTCTTGTCGAGCTTCGTGACCTTGGTGGTTTAACCGCTTGGGGAGGTTTTATGCCGGTTGATTTGTCGGTGTTCAAGGATGCGGCGCCCTACCGGGGCTTCAAGGAAGCGGACTGGAAAACCCTCTCGGAAACCCTGAGGGAGGTCCGGGTTTCGGCCGGTTCCCCCGTTTTCAAGGAAAACGCCCCGGGGGACGGGTTTTACTGGGTGCGGTCGGGGAAAATCCGGATCAGCCGGCAGGTGGTGCCCGACGGCAAAAAAACGACCCAGGAGCAGCTCTTGACGGTACTCTCCGCCGGCCAGATCTTCGGCGAGATGGCCCTGGTGGACGGAGAGCCCCGCTCGGCCGACGCCGTGGCGGACAGCGACGCGGCGCTTTATTTCCTGGCGCACCCCGAGTATGAGAAGCTCAAGCAGAACCAGCCCGCCACAGCCCTGCGGATACAGGATATGCTGGTGGTGACCCTGTGCTCGCGTATCCGGGAAGCCAACCGGGCTTTTGAAACCATTCGCTTTTGGTGCACATGAAAAACAGCGATCAGCGGGTGGCTTTCAGCTTTCGGAAACAGGGGGTGTTTTGGTGCGCCGCGTTCCTTTTATCCCCCCCGGCACCGGCCGCGGCCCAAACGGCGGTGCCCAAGGCCCAACTGCCCAACCTCATCCTTTGCGAAAAAAACAAGGACGTAATCGCCCACGTGGCCCATGGAAAGATCGATTGGGACTATACCCTGGACGGTCCCCTCAAGGACATCCAATCCCAGCCTTTGACCGGCCGTTACCTGGTGACGGGAGGGACCCGGCAGGTTTTCCTGATCCGGAAAGTCTGGAAAGGCTGCCGGGTCCTGTGGGATTGGGTAAAGCTGAAGGATGTTTCCGTCCAAAGCGCGGTGGCGGCGGATTGGGACCTGCAAGGCAACCCCTCCCTGATCCTGGCGGCCGACACCCAAAACCAAAGGCTCTTTTTGGCCGAGGCCAAGTCCAACGGCATCAAGATCCGGTGGGAATATCCGCTTCCCGCCGCCCCCCGAAGGGTGCACCTCTGCACGGACAGCGGCAATTTCCTGGTCACCTTGAAGGATTCCACCGTCGAAGAGATTTATTTCCAGGAAGACAAGGTGGCCTGGCGGGTGGGGAGGGAGGACGGCCTCAAGGACGCGGTGGATGCGGTGCGGGACCCCTGGGCCAACACCTACGTTGCGGACGCGGCCGGCGGGGACGTTCTTTGTTTCACTCCATCCAAACAAGCCGCCTGGAAAACCCACCTGCCTTTCGCCTCCGGCGTCCTCCAGGACATGGCCCTTTCCCTTTTCCGCAAGAACGGCAAACGCCTTCTATTGGTGTCGGTGCATTTCTCGGGCAAAGGCGAGGTGGCCCAGGACGTGCTTTACGTCTTGAACCCGGAAACGGGCAAGGTCCTGGCCTGGAGCGACCGGCTGGAAAAGGGGGGCTATCCGGCCTTCTTCAAGGTGGTGCCGGATAAAGCTGAATATTACAAGAAGCAGTAAAAGGCGGCCTTCAGCGGCCAGCGGAACCCCAAGACCTTCCAAGGGCTGGGCACGGACCGCTGAGAGCTGAAGGCTGACAGCCTCCGGTAAGGGGTTTCCCAATGTTCCCGGATGAAATCATCCAAAAACTGTTGAACTGCCGGAAGGTGGCAATCTTGACCGGCGCGGGTATCTCGGCCGAGTCGGGTGTGGACACTTTCCGGGGGCCGGAAGGCCTTTGGAAAAAGGCGGACCCCCGGTGGCTGGCCACGCCCCGGGCCTTTGCCCGGGACCCCAAGGCCGTCTGGGAATGGTATGAAGCCAGGCGGCGGCAAGTGGCCGGGGCCCGGCCCAACCGGGGCCACGAGGTCCTGGCCTGGATGGAGGAATTCTTCCCGCAGGTCACCCTCATTACCCAGAACGTGGACGGCTTGCACCACCAGGCGGGAAGCCGAAATCCCGTCGAACTTCACGGCAGCCTGTGGAGGATGCGGTGCACGGGCCTTCCTTCCCAACGGTTCCATCCTCCGTCCCAGGAGGCCGGCGCGGCCTCCTCCCCCGATGGGTTGGACTTGAGCGGCGAGGGGGGATGCGGCGAATGGGAAGACAGGCACGAGCTGGTGAACCTCCCGCCGGCCTGCCCCCAATGCGGCGCCTTGCTGCGGCCCGGCGTGGTGTGGTTTGAGGAAGCGCTGCCCGAGGAGCCCTGGGCGAGGGCGGAGAAGGCGGCCAGGGATTGCGACGCCTTTTTCGTGGTGGGGACCTCGGCC
>JAICXI010000369.1 GCA_025980505.1 bacterium
CCTGGTGGCGCCGGGCGGAGCGGGCACGGGGCAGTACCGGCCCGACTCCGACGTGTTCAGCACCTTCCTTTGCCCGCTTTCTTCGGCCGCGGTTTCGGAGGGAGGCTTTTCGCCGGTGACCGGGGTTGGCGCGGATTCGAACTTTGGAACCGCGGCGGGGACGTCCGCGGCGGCTCCCTTCGTGAGCGCGGCGGCGGCCCTCCTCTTTTCCGTCGAACCCAGCCTCACCAACACGAAGGTGGCCCAGGCCATCATCAACAACGCCGACAGCCTGAACGGCGGAGCGGGATGGGACCCCAAAACGGGTTACGGCCGGCTGAACGTCTACCAGGCCCTCTTGAACGCCGGCACGGGCGGGGGACAGGTGACCCCCTATCTCAAGACCTTCAACAGTCCCAATCCCTTTTACCCGGATGTGACCGGGACCACGAACATCACCTTGGCCGTCACCCAGGCGCAGCCGGTGGAACTGTTCATCTACGATTCCGCGGGTGAGACCCTGTTGCACAAGCTTTACGCGGCCGCCGATTTGAACCAGAACCCCTCCAACCCCCAGTTCAAGTCCTTTTACGTGCCTTGGGACGGTCGCAACGGGGCGGGGCAAAAGGTCAAGACGGGGATTTACTTTTATGCGGTCAAGTCGGGGGGGCAAACGGGCCGCAATAAAATCGCCTTGATCCAGGGCGGCAAATGACAGACCCACGTCCGACGGGAAGCCCGGCCGCCGCCCTTCCCCCGCCCAGGGGAACCCGCGAAGGGACCGGGCGGAAGGGAGCGACGGAGGAGGTGATGGCGTCCCTCCCTCTCCGGGCCTTGAAAGCCGCGCTTCCGGCAAGGGCATTGCTTTCCTTCGCGTCCTCGTGCCTTCGGGTTGGATTGTTGCTCTTTTTCTCTTCGGGCGCCGTGCCAGCTTGGGGTCAAGCGGGCGGGCAGCGCCCCGCGGCTTACCTGGAACTGGGCGCGGGCGGTACCCAGGAGGCCATGGGAGGGGCCGCGGTGGCGGACCGCAACGACCCCGCCTGCGGGTTCTGGAACCCGGCGGGCCTGAGCGGATTGCGGGGTTTCCAGGTCGAGTCCCAGTACACTTTTTTGTCCCAGAACCAGCTCCTGAGCTATTTGGCTTTCGCCAACGGTTTCCGGGACCGGCTTTTTTACGGCCTGACGGTTTTTTACTACAGCGCGGGTAATGACATCGAGGCCCGGTCGGGGCCGACCTTCAACCCCGACTCGGTCTTCGGGGACACGGAAATGACCTTCATGCCTTCGCTGGCCTTCCGCTTGAGCCCCCGTTGGTCGATCGGGGGAAGCCTGAAAATCCAATTCCAGGACTTCAGTACTTTTTCCGGTTTCGGGATCGGCGAAGACCTGGGATTGCAGTACCGCGTGACGAACTCCACCACCTTGGGACTGATGATCCAGGACCCCCTCAGTGTTTTCAATTATTCCAATTCCAGCCAGGCCGTCGTTCCCCCCACTTTCAAAGCCGGTATCGCCGGTCACGATGAATCGTTGAGCGCCAAGGCCCATTTCGACCTGGAATGGAGCCCCGACCTGGGGTTGCGTCCGCGCTTGGGGCTGGAATGGCGCCCCGCGGAGGTCCTGGCCCTCAGGGCCGGTTGCTGGGCGGGGAACCTGACCTCCGGCGGGTCCGGGGACGGGGTCTCAGTGAATCCCACCGCGGGTTTTGGGCTCCTGCTGCCCGTGGGGGAGTCCGGCGACAGCCTCCTGGAATTCGGTTACACGATCCTCCAGGACCGCATCACGGCGGGCGGATGGTTGCATCAAATCGCCTTGACGGGGAAATTCCTTTGACGCCGCCCGACCTCCCACCCGAACCGGCCGGGACCCGGATGGAAAGGCAAAAGGCCTTGAAGTCCCACCTGGAACTTTGCCGGCGGTTGGGAATCCGCTATGTCTCCACGGCCCCGACGGGCGCCTTGGACGTTCCCGCGGAAACGCCGGATCCTTCGGCGGCGGGCCCGGAGCCCGAACCCCCGGTCCCTGGCACCGGTGCGGGGGAAAGGGCCCCCTCCCTTCCGGCCGACGGCGCCCGGCCCCACTGGTTGACGGCTTCCCCCGACTCCATCCAGGCCATGGAACTCACCGCCTTTGACAAGGATATCTGCGAGTGCCGGAAGTGCCCGCTGGGAAAAACGCGGAAGAATTTCGTGTTCGGCAGCGGCAACCCCCGGGCCGAGATCCTGTTCGTGGGGGAGGCGCCGGGAGCCGATGAGGACGCCCAGGGGCTTCCTTTTGTGGGGGCGGCCGGACGGCTCCTGACCAAGATCATCGAATCCACCAAAACCTGGAAGAGGGAGGATGTTTTCATCTGCAACGTCCTCAAGTGCAGGCCGCCGGGCAACCGCACGCCCTTGCCGGAGGAAGTGGAACAGTGTTTCCCCTATTTGCAGGAGCAAATCCGCATCGTCAAGCCCAAGCTCATCATGGCCATGGGGGCCAGCGCGGCCCAAGCCCTGCTGCAAACCAAGGATTCGGTGGGGAAACTGCGCCACCAATGGCACGACTGGGGGGGCATACCCTTGAGGGTCACTTACCATCCGGCCGCATTGCTGCGTTTCGAGGGTTATAAGAAAGAAGTTTGGGAGGATATGAAGGAACTGACCAAGAAATACGGGGAAATAAAGTAACGGAACAATGCACTTGGCGTCAGTTTCCAACAACCCCCGCCCCTTGCGTCGTGATTTGGGTGGGACCCTAGGGGCTATTTCCTATGGGAGCTTTTGGGGAGATGGGGTGGGTGAGGGGTGTGGTGAAACCCATGAAATCACCCTCACCCCGGCCCTCTCCCCTCGAGGGAGAGGGGGATCGACGTCAAATC
>JAICXI010000101.1 GCA_025980505.1 bacterium
CCTCCAGACCGCGATGGGCGACATCGTGACGCCCACGGGGTTCCAGCGGCCGGCCATTTTGGGGCAAGGCCAGGCCCTTTTGGACGAACTTCCCGAAAAGCCGGAACGGCTCATGGCCTTGAAACTGGTCCAGGAAGGGGACAGCCGCCTGGCCGAGATCACCCTGCCCCTGGGCGACGAGGGCCATTATTACCCCGTGACGGTGGTCTTTTTCCTCCAGTACCTCATCCGCACCTTGAGCGACCCCTCCTTGTTCTTCCTGATGCTGGTCTTGGGCGGCGTGATGGAGTATTACGAGAAGATCGGAAAGACCGATGACCTGAAGGCCCTCACCGACGCTCCGGCTTACGGTTTCTCCACGGCCGTGCGCTATATCGACGAGGAACGCCGGCGCTCCGTCGATAACGGAAAGCCATGAATTTTGAATGGCGGATTTTTTAAATGGCGGATGTTGCAATCGTTGATTGGAAACATCCGTTCACTCAAAACCGGGTTCCCAACATGCCCAACCCCTTAATCGAACGGACAAAAGACGAATTCCTCCGGATCTTCGGGGGCAAGCCCGAGGTGGCGGTCATGGCGCCGGGACGGGTGAACCTGATCGGCGAGCACACCGACTATAACGAGGGGTTCGTCCTGCCGGCCGCCGTCGACCGGGGCACGGCCCTGGCCGGCGAGGCGCGGGACGACCGTAAGGTGGTCCTCTACTCCGCCGACTACCGGCAACAAGCGGAATTTTCCCTGGATTCCCTTTTCCCCGATCCCGCCCGCCGCTGGGCCGATTACGTGAAGGGCGTGGCCGACCAGCTCCAACGGGGCGGCTTCCACTTGAAGGGGTTCCGGGCGGTCCTGAAGGGCGACCTGCCCCGGGGCGCGGGCCTGAGTTCTTCGGCCTCCCTGGAAGTGGCCGCCGCGGTTTTTTTCCAAAAGACCTCCGGCCTTTCCATCCCCGACCTAGAGTTGGTGAAGGCCGCGCAAGCCGCGGAAAACGCCTTCGTGGGGGTCCAATGCGGCATCATGGACCCGTTCGCCTCCCACCTGGGTAAGGCGGGCCGCGCGCTTTTCCTGGATTGCCGCAGCCTGGAGCACCAATGGGCGCCGGTCCCCCCGGGATGGACGCTGGCGGTTTGCGACAGCGGGGTTGAGCGCACGCTGGCGGGGTCGGCTTACAATGAAAGGCGCCGGCAATGCGAGGAAGGCGTCCGGGCGCTGGCCGTCGGGATTCCCCACGCGAAGTCCCTGCGGGACATATCCCTGTGCGACATCGAAAAACACGGGAACCTCCTGGGCCCCGTCGTCCTTCGGCGCTGCCGCCACGTGGTTTCGGAAAACCAGCGCGTGCTGGACATGGTGGAGGCCTTGAAGGACGGCCGCTTGGAACGGGTCAAGGTCCTGATGGAGGAATCGCACGAGAGCCTGAGGGACGATTACGGGGTGAGTTGCCCGGAACTGGACCTTTTGGTGGAACTGGCGCGAAACCAGCCGGGCCTGTCCGGGTCCCGCATGACCGGCGCCGGATTCGGCGGCTGTACCCTGCACTTGGTGAAAGACGGGGCTTGGGAGGCTTTCAAGGCCGTGATGCAGGAAGGTTATGAGAAAAAGACGGGGATAAAGCCCGGGGTGTACGCCTTTCGCGCGGCCGACGGGGCGAAGATACTTAACGGCGGTTAGGAACGGGGAGTTGGAGACAAAGGCGGCCGGTAAGTCATTCGTTTTTCACGCCTCACTTTTGTGTTTTTTTGCGGGCGGCAGGCCCTTCATCACTTTCGGGAAGGATCGGAACCATGAAACCCAGTTTATTGGTCATGGCGGCCGGGATGGGCAGCCGTTACGGCGGCCTGAAACAAATGGAGCCCATGGGCCCCCAAGGGGCGGCCTTGATCGATTATTCGGTTTACGACGCCCTCCGGAGCGGGTTCGGCAAGGTGGTTTTCATCATCCGGCGCGACATCGAGGCCGACTTCAAGAAAATCGTGGGCCGGAAGTGGGAAGGCAGGATCCCGGTGCGTTACGTGTTCCAGGAACTGGGCATGGTGCCGGAGGGTTTCCGGGCGCCCCCGGGCCGCACCAAGCCCTGGGGGACGGGCCACGCCATCTGGACGGCCCAAAAGGCGGTGCAGGAACCCTTTGCGGTCATCAACGCGGACGATTATTACGGCCGGGATTCCTTCCGGGCGATGGCCGGGTTCCTGGGGAAGCTCAAGAAACCGGACCTGCCCGATTACGCCATGGTGGGCTTCGCCCTGAAGAACACCCTCTCCGAACACGGCCACGTTTCCAGGGGCGTTTGTGAGACCGACCGCCGGAAGTTCCTGAAAAAAGCCGTGGAACGCACCCACATCGGGAAGGCCGGCTCCCGGGTCTTTTACCTGGACCCCTCCGGCAAAAAACACGCCCTCAAGGGCACCGAAACCGTCTCCATGAACCTTTGGGGCTTCACGCCCCATTTGTTCAGGCAGTTGGGGGAAAAATGGGAGGCCTTCCTGAAGGATCGCGGCGGCGAGGAGAAGTCCGAATTCCTGATCCCCCGCGTGGTGGACGAGTTGATCCGGGAAAAGAAGGCCCGCGTGAAGGTGTTGTCCGGCCGCAGCCGCTGGTTCGGCATCACTTACCCGGACGACAAGGCGAAGGTCCGGGAAGAAATCCAAAAACTGGTGGACCGGAAGGAATATCCCGAAAAACTGTGGGAGTAGTCCCCTGGGCGGTACGGCTTGAGTCGCCTCCAACGCGAAGACACGAAGGAAGGCGGAGGATAAGAATGAATGAGAAGGGAAGAAGAAAAACCCCGGATGATTCGGTGTTGAAACTTCCTCGGCTTTCTTCGCGTCTTTGCGTGCCGCCCTGAGTGAGCGAAGCGAGTCGGACCGGCTTCGCGCTGGATTGGTTTTTTGACGGGTTACGCTTAATTTAAAACCCTTGAGGTCCGGCCCGGGGCCAGGTGGTCCAGGCGCCGCCGGGCTTCCCGCACGCAATCCCCGTCGGTGTTGAGCCGCAGCACCTTGCGATAGAAAACCCCGGCTTCCCGCCCTTTGCCCAGCTTTTCCAAAAGGTTCCCGAGGTTCAACAAGACCAGGCTGTTCTTGCGGGCCTTGGTATGGGCCAGGAGCAGGTATTTCAAGGTGCGGCGCCAGTCCTGCTTGGCGGCGTAATAAAAAGCGATGGAATTGTAGGCGAAGGGGTGCGCCGGGTAAAAGGTGATGGAAAGCTTGGCCAAGTCCAGCGCCCTTTCCGGTTCCCCTTGCCCGAAGTAATGCGCGATGGAATCCTGGAGCGCCTCGGGCACCAACTTGGAAAGGTAAAGAGGCGGTTTCCGGCCCCCGTCCCAGCGCAGGCGCCGGGGATGCTTGTCCGCGTACTCAAGGCCGTCGCCCAAGGTGTCGTATTGGGAACGGAAATCCCCCAGGGCCTGGTAAAGGCGGGCCAGCCGCAGGTAGAGGTCCAGCCGCTCAGGGCTCAACCGCAGCGCCTCTTTCCAGCATTGGACGGCCCAGGCCGTCAGGCGCCGGTCGGCGGGGACGGCTTTCCCCATTTCGCCCAGGAACTCCACGGGAAGGGGACGGTGCAGGAAAAAACCGTCGCGGGGGCCCGCAAGCGGGTTGGGAGGGTCCGCCCTTTGGGGAGACCGCTGGAGGTAATAGCGGCCGTAAGCCACCAGCATCTCCACGTCCAGGGGATTGGATTTTTTCCAATCCCTCAGGGTCCGTTCCATGGCCGGGAAATCCCGCCGGTTCCACTGGGCGTCGAACCGCTCCCCGTAATTCAGCGTGCCCCAAGCCGAGGCGGCCAGCATCCAGGGAATGAAGAAAAGCCATCGGCCCCCTTTCCGCTTGCCCGTTCCGGTTGGTTCCATGGGTTAAAACTTGCGCGGGGTTTTCAAGCAAAGGTGGAAGCCCACGCCGTCGCGCAGGGGCAGGAGGGAGGAGGCAAAGCGCTTGTCCTTCCAGAAGAGCCGGGTGTATTCCCGGATGGCGCGGGTGGCGGCGTCCGGGCGGGGTTGGGCCACCCGTCCCGACCAAAGCACGTTGTCCGTCAGGACGATGTTGCCGGGCTTGGCACGCCGGGCGATGGCGCGGTAGGCGTCCGGGTAGCCGTCCTTGTCGATATCGCAGTAGTAAATGTCGAAACTCCCCGGCGTTTTCCCCAGGCTTTCGATGGCGTCGCCCCTGTGGAAACGCACCTTGGAAAGCAGGCCGGCCTTCTTGAAGTAAGCGTGGGCCCTTTTGGTGTTTTCGGGGTCGCCGTCGGTATGGTGCACGACTCCGGAGGGCGGCAGACCCAGGGCGAACCACAGGGTGGAATAGCCGAACCCCGAGCCCAGCTCGAAAACCCTTTTCGCGCCCGAAAGCACGGTCAACTGGTACAAGAGCCGCCCCACCTCGCAGTTGACGATGGGGAAATGCCGCGCCTCGCCGTAGGCCTGCATTTCCTTGAGCAGGGGGTGTTCCACCTGGCCCAACTGATAAAGGTATTTCCTCACCGGTTCCTGGAAGATGGCCATGGCCGGGCTCCTTTCCCGCGAACTAAAGGCTAAACCTTCTTTTATCACAAATGGCTTTGCCGCCCCAAAGGTCAGGAGGAAAAAGCGGCGGCTTCGTTGGCCCTGAATTGAGGGGCCTCCTAAAACCCAAATCCGCCACAGGTTCCTTCCCCCTGGGCTAACGCTTCGGGGGATGGACGGAACCACAAAAGCACAGTTCCGCGGAAATCACGAAACAAAAGGATTTTAACAGGGCCTCTGTCCCGCCTCCCCTCTTTAAAACCTTATTGAAGGTGGGCATGTGCGGTGCGAAGCACCGCTGGTGTGAATCCATCGTTTTGCCGGGGATCTTCGGTTCAATTCAAGCCCCGGCGGGTTCCCGGCCGAAGGTCCGGCGGACCCAGGCGTTGGCGGGCATCTCAAAATACCGGTAGGACAACCAAGCGACGGTGAAGGTGGCGGCGGCAAACAGGAAAAAGGCCAGGAACTCGTTTCGGCCGGCCAGGTGCGGCCAAAGGAAGTAAAGCACCGCCGGATGGATCAAATAACCGCCGTAACTGAGCGCCCCGGGCCGGACCGCGAAGGACCAGTATTTAGAATTGAAGAACTCCAGGTGCAGGCCGCCTAAAAGGAAAAGCGCCGTGCCCCAGCTGATGAAGGAAAACCCGAAGATGTGGCCCCATGTGTCGGCCTTGTAATCCTGGTGCAAATAAGCCGAGAGGAACAAGGCGAGCCCCGAAAAAAGGATCGCCAGACTGGCCTTGGGGTCCGCCGAAAGGGCGCCCTTGAAACGGCCCGAAACCAGGCAAAGGAGGCAGCCCGCGGCCAGGGCGCCGAAGGGCTCCAGGCTCCCCAGGACGGGAACGGCCTTGTCCGGGAAATAGAAATAATGAAGCGTATTGAACAGCGGGGGGTAAAAGACCATCGCCACCAGGAGGCGGCGCAAGTTGCGCTCGTTCCCCAGTTTTTTCAGGAGGTAGGGGTAGCAAAAATAAAACTGTTCCTCCACGGACAGGGACCACAGGAGGTCCCAATGCAGGCCGTAATAAGTCGAGGGAATATGGAACAACGGTTTGTACCAGTAAAGGGAAAAGGTGGCGATGGAAAACCAGAAGCCCGGCGTGAAGACGGCCTGGGGGCCCTTGAAGCAGTATTCAAAGGGATGGGAAGGGCCGGGGAAGAAGGAGATCATCGTAATTCCGAACAGGCAGGTGAGGGCGAGCAGCGGCAGGATGCGGCCCGCGCGACGGGCGTAGAAGTCGCGGAAGTCGGGCTGGAAAAGCCCGCCAGGTTGGGAGGCGATCAGCCGCGTGATCACGAATCCGGATACGACGAAGAAGGCCGTCACGCCGAAGGCGCCGTTGATCCAGATCTTGAACCAGAGGGTCCGCAGGAAGGGAGAAAGGGAAGGGAGGGTCATGTAATGGCAGCCCAGGTGGGCGGCCAGCACCGTGAGGATGGAAAGGGCCCGGACCAAATCCACGACTTGGATTCTCTTCATCGGGCGGCGGGTTCCTTTGGGTAAGCATTTCACCACAGAGGGCACAGAGTTACGCAGAGTTAAAGCTGAAAAAAATCCTAACTGCCCAGGCCTTTGCCGCCAAGACGAAAGGTTTTTGTTCCAAATAATAAGTCGTCTCTTTTTCTTTCTGCCTTTCTTGGCGCCCTTAGTGATTCAAATGTTGTTGCACTGCCTTATCCTCACTCTGTTTACTCCGTGTGACTCTGGGGTGAATGACTTTTCCGGAAGCTTAAGGGTTCATTTCCTTGAACCAGTAAACCAAGTATACCGTTCCGGAAAGGATGACGATCAAATTAAAGAGGCTGGAGATGCCGTGGGCCTTCCCGAATTCCTTGCCGAGGGCTTCGGACTTGGAGGCGTCTTGGGCGGCCGCGGCGGCCTGGCGCTCCACCCGGAGCTTGGCCGCCCGGGGGCCGATCCAGAGGCCCTGGCCCAGGGAGAAAAGCAGCATCAGGCACAAGGCCGTGATCTTCACGCAATCCTGGGGCGCGTAATTTTTCAAGGGGTGCAACAAATGGAAGGTGACCACCAGGAGGGTACCGCAGGCGTAGCTGATGAGGTAGTAGGCGGGGAAGAGGTGGCTTTGCACTTCGCCGAAAAGCCCTCGGGGGAGGGTCTTAAAAAGGACCGGTGCCTGGATGAAAGTGAAGTAAAGGAGGGTGCCGTACCAGAAGATGAAGGCGAAGAAGTGGATGAACCGCAGAAAAGCCATGGGGCACCTCGCAAGGGGATGGCAGGCATTGTAGGGGGCGGGCGAGGGAATTTGCAATGAGAAGGAAAGAAGGACGGGGGTTGTTATAATAAGCCGATGACCGACCCGGAGAAAAAAGTCCAAATCACTTTTCCCCGAACAGGCCAGGCCTGCGAGGTGGATTTCGACGAC
>JAICXI010000475.1 GCA_025980505.1 bacterium
CGGCCCTGCTGTTCCTGGCCTTGGGGTTGGGCTGGCTCAGGCTCCAGGATTCCAGCTCCACGAGCCTGGGAAGGATCGGCATTTGGGAGTCGGCGGTCAAGGTTTGGGCCATGGACCCCCTCTTCGGGGTCGGCCCCGGCGCCTTTGACGGCGACTATCATTTGGTGAAGATCCCCCGCGCCTCGGGCGTGAACCGCTACCTGATGGACGCCCAAGTCGCCCACAACGAGTTCCTGGAACTGTTGGTGGCCTTCGGGCTGGTGGGTTTCGGTTTCGGCGGTTGGGTCTTGTGGAAGGTGTGGAAAGGGGCAGGAGTCCGGCGTCCGGCCCTGGCCGGGTTGGGGGCGGCTTCGTTGTTCGATTTTTGTTTCCACAATCCCATGATCGCGCTGGAGGGGGCCGGCTTGGCGGCGGTTTCCAAGCCCCGCAAGACGGCCCTGTCCTGGGGCGGTGCCTTGCTCGCGGCGGGGCTTTCGGTGGGATTGTTCGGGTCGGCCCTGGGGGCGCGGGCGTTGGAAGGCCGGTATGAAGCGCAGGTGGCGCAAGGGCGGTTCCCCGAGGCGCTCCGGTGCCTGGAATACGCCGAGCGCGTGAACGCCTGGGATGGGCGCGTGACCCTTCAAAGGGCCGATTACTTGGAGCGATTGTACCTGGCCACGAAAGACCCGGCCTGGGCGGGGGAGGCCGATGAGGCCTATGCCAGGGCCCTGGACCTGGAAAAGTCGGACGGGCAGCTTCGATTTAAGGATGCCGAGCGCCTCACCCGGCGCTTGTCCTTGGGGCCCCTGCCCGCCTTGGTGGAGGCGGCGGACCGGGCCTGGCGGGAAGCCCGGCGAGCCATGCCTTTCAACGCCTTGATCCGGTATGAGGAGGGGCTTTTCCGCATCTCTCTCAAGGACGGGGACGGCGCCCTGGCCGATTTCCAAAAGGCCGTGGAATTGGAACCCTATTACGCGGCGGCTTGGGCCAACCTGGGATTCCTCTTGAGGAAAAAAGGGCGGAAAGCGGAAGCGCGGTCGGACTTTCAAAGGGCGTTGGAAGTCTACGGCCAATGGAAGGACGCCCGGCGCATCGCCCCCCTGGAAAGGCAGCTGGTGGACCTGACGCCCGCCACGGTGAAACTGCTCCGTCAAGAGGTGGCCCGGTGACACAATCCTCTTCACGGCGCTTCCGCGGGTTGGGCGGCCCGCTTGTTTTACTGGGTTTGGTGACGGCTTTTTACTGGAAGGCCCTTTCCGGGGACTATGCCTTCGTCTTCGTGGATTCCTCCCGGTTTTTCTACCCCTTTTGGAAGTGGGGGGCCGCGGTGCTCCGGTCGGGGTTGCTGCCCCTCTGGAATCCGGACGCCCAATTCGGGACGCCTTATTTCGCCGATTCCCAGATGGCTTACGCCTACCCTCCCTTGCTTTTGCTTTACGCCTGCCTGAATCCCACCCTGGCCTTTGACTGGGTTGTCATCCTGCACCATCTTTGGGCCCTGGCCGGCTTTTGGGTTTTCGCCCGCTCCAAGGGCCTCGCGCCGGTCCCCGCCCTTTTCGGGAGCCTGGTTTTCGGTTTTTCCCTGCACGTGGTTTGTTCCTCCTGGACGCCGGTGGCCCTCATGACCTTGAGCTGGATCCCCTGGATCTTTTGGGCCGTGGAAAGGCTGGCGGAGGGGCGGAAGGGCGGGTTCGTTTTCCTTTCCTTTTCCTGGGCCATGCAGTTGGCGGCGGGTTACCCGGTTTTGTGTTATTTGACGGGCCTGGCCGTCGCCTTGCGGCTGCTTTTCAAGTTCATCCCCTTTCCCCTCCGGGACTGGAAGGAAAAGACGGCCTGGGTGCCCCGGCTGGCCGGGTCGGTCCTAGTGGGC
>JAICXI010000384.1 GCA_025980505.1 bacterium
AAGGGCCCAGCAGATGGTAAAAATCAAGCCCGGCGGAAACCGCGAGGAACAAGGCCAGGACCAGGACCCGCCGGGAAGGCGTTGTTTCCTCCAGCAAGAGTCCCAAGCCTTCCAGGGCCAGGAACAGCAGGAGGGGCAGCAGAAGCACCAGCCGGAACATCTCCAGTTCCTGGGTCAGCCATGCCGGAAGGATGAAAAAGAAAAGGGCCGCCGCGGTCCAAAGGGCCCGCTTCGACGGGCCTTTCCGAAAAAGTTCCACCATCCCCAGGCCGATGGACGAATCCAGGAGCGGGTTGAAAAATCCCCCCCAAAAGGGCTTGTAGATGAAGCGGGGGGTCTGGACGCCCCAAAATAAACCGCTGAAATACTCCCGGCAGGACTCCCATTGGGCGCGTCCATCAAATCCCTTTTTCAAGGTCCAAAGCATGGACAGGTAGTTGCCCGTCTTCTCGTGAAAGCCAACGGCCAGCAGCGGAAGGGCCAGAAGCAGGACCGGAAGGGCGAAGAAAAGTCCCAGCCGCCAAGGCCGGGTTTTTTGGAAAAAGATGTTCCCGAAAACGGCCAGCGACACCAGGAAGGCCATGACGACCCAATGAAAATGGATATAAAAACCAATCCCCGTCGCCAAGCCCAGCAACATCGTTCTTCGGCGGCGCAAGGGCTCCGACCCGGCCTTGGCCCAATAACCCAACAGGCTCAGGGTCAGTACTTCCCAACCTACCAGGAGAACGTGCGGCGTGCAGAAACGTCCTAGATAGAACGGCCAGAAGGAAAGGGAGAAAAGGGCCGCCCCCACCCAAGCCCTTGAACGCCCGCCAAACGGAAGGACCGCCCAATAGGCGATGGGAATAGTCAAAAAAGAGAGAAGGGCTGGGAAAAACCAAAGGGATCGGAGGGAAGGTCCGGTGACCTTAAAAGGGAAACTAAGGGTCCAATAGAAAAGAGAGGGAACCTGGGTCATCCCGCCGAATAGGTCCCATTTCCATTTTTCCGCCTGGTCCATGGCCAGAAATCCCGTCAAGCCTTCGTCCATAAGGGGCCAGCCGGAAAGCCGAGTCAATCGGTAGAAACGGATAAAGACGGCCGCCAACAGGACGGCGCCCATCGCCCAAAGCGGGAAGCGGGGAAAGGGGTCGCGGTCCCGGCTGCCCGGATTTAATAGGGGATGGGATGCGGACTTGAGCGCCAGGACGAAGGGCAGCAAGAGTCCCGCTCCCATCACCAAGGCTTTTTGCCACGGGGCCAAAGAGGCGTAAGACAAGAACGAGTGGGACGTCAGAAAGACGAGGAAAAGGAGCCAAGCCGAAAGTCGCCAGGCGTCACCGGGATTCCGTGAGGGGGAAGGGGTGGACATGGGTTGATTTTAAACCCTGGACGGCTTTAGGCGGGCGTCTTTTCACGGCATTTTCTGTCACCCTGGAAGGCGGGTTGACTCCAACTCCTTCAGCAGGTCCGGCGAGTCGATGAAATGGAAAGGGGTCTGGGTGGCCCGCCGGAAAGTCTGCCGGGTTTCACAGGGCCGGCAATGGATCATGTAGAACACGCCTGGATGCCAGTAAGGATTAGGATTCCCGGGAGAGATATTCACGCACTTTCTCCGCCGCCCGGTGCCCCGAAAGGCAGGCGCCTTCCAGGGTGGCGGGAAGTCCGGTGTCGGTCCAATCGCCGGCCAGGAAGACGTTGGGGAAGGGCGTTTCGCAAGGGGGCCGTAGCGGGCCCGTTTCCCGGTTCCAAACGAAAGTGGCGGCCATTTCGCGGGTCACCTTGGAATGGAGGACTTGCGCGCCGCCGGACTCGGGGCAGCGTTCCACCAGTTCCCGCCATGCCAGTTCGATGAGTTCGGCGTCCTTGAGGCGGACCAGGGGTTCCGCCGCGCTGGCGATGAAGCTCAGGTACTGGGTCCCCTCCTTCAAGTCCCAGTTGGCGTTCCGGTTGAAAACCCATTCGAACTTGGCGCCGGACAAGCCGACGAAGTGGCCTTCCAGGACGGGCCTGGACAAAAGCAAGTGCACCGAAAGGATGGGGGACTTTCCCAGCAGCTTGAAGGAAGCGGCCTTGTCCCAAAGGCCGCCCAAAAGCGCGGAAAGGGACAGGGGCGGTACGGCCAGGACCAGGAGGTCGGCCGAAAGAAGCAATCCGGTTTTGGTCTTCACCTCGACGGCCCGTCCCCGGAGGGCCACTTCCTGGACCCCCTCATGCAGCCGGACCCGGCCCCCCTTTTGATCCAGGAACTTCCCGGCCCGGGCCGAAACCATTTCGGTCAAGGGCACGCGGGCCACCCCCAAGGCGCTGTCCTTCCGCCCGCCGAAAAAGACCCGGCGGAAAACCTCGCCCAGGCCTTCCAGGGGCGCGGTTTCAGGCGGCACGTTCATGACCGCGTTGCAAAGGGGGATCCAAAACCGTTCCCGCGCGGCGGGTCCCTGGCCGGTGGCGTCCAGGAACTGGGACAAGGTCTGGATTTGCGGGGCGACTTGGAAGGGCCTCTTGGAAAAGCGCGCCAGGGCCCGGGCCATACGGATTTTTTCCGACCATGGAAAGGCATCGGAGGTGAGGAGCCCCCAGGCCAGGTGCAAGGGCGCGGGGAGGGGCGCGCACCGCAGGGAAACCTTCCTCCCGCCGGGAAGCAGCCAGGAAAGGGCCAGGGGGTCGAGCCAGTGGAACGCATCTTCGCCCCCGATGCGGCGGAGGAGGCGCAACGTTTCCCTAT
>JAICXI010000162.1 GCA_025980505.1 bacterium
GAGGATCTCCGAAACCGTGAAGGGGTCCCGGGCCGCCAGCGTCCCCACCTTGATTTTCTCCAGGGCTTCCCTTGAAAAGGCCCGGAAGCCCGAAGTCGGGTCCTTGGCCTTGAGCCCCAGGACGAACTTCAGGTAATAACGGGCGAAATTGCTGGTCCATTGCCGGTGGAAGGGGCGGTTCATGTCCTTCCCGCCGGGGATGTAACGGCTTCCCAGGGCAACGTCGGCTTCCCCGGCGGCGAGGGGTTTCAGCAGGGAAGGGATATATTTGGGCTGGTGGGAGAGGTCGGCGTCCATTTCCACCACCGCATCGGCCCCCATTTCCAGGGCCTTCACGAAACCGTCCCGGCCCGCCCAACCCCGGCCCTTGACCGACCGGTCCCGCTGCAAGAGGTGAAGGCGAGGATCCCCGCCGCAAAGCCGCCGCACTTCCTCCGAGGTCCCGTCCGGCGAAGTGTCGTCCACGACCAGGATTTCGGCCTCGGGGACGTTCTGGTGGAGGAGGCCGACCAGTTCCCCGATGTTGGCCCGCTCGTTGTAGGTGGGAACCATGATGAACGTTTTCAAGTTAACGGGACTCCTTGATTAAGCCGGGAGCCATCGGCTGTCAGCTGATGGCTTTTAGCTTTTAAGAAATATTTTACGGCCTGCCAACGGCCAAGAGCTGCCTTTCCACCGCGGCCAGCACGTCCTTTTCCTTGAGGTTGTCCATGCAGGACACCTTTTGCGTGCACTGGTTCTGGTAATAGCACTGGCAGGGCCGGACGGGAAGGACCTTTTCCCCGCGGCCGTAGAGGTCGATTTCGGCGTCCGAGGTGGGCCCGAAATAAGCCACCAGCCTTTTGCCCAGGGCCACGGCCACGTGCAGGGCCAGGGTGTCTCCGGTCACCAGCACGTCGGCCAATCCCACGAGGGAGGCGAATTGGCGGAGGGTGTTTTCCGTGCCGGTCGGGAGGCAGAGGCCTTTCAGTTTTTTCGCCAGGGCCGGCATGAGTTCCCGCTCCTCGGGTCCGCCGTAAAGCAGGACCCCCGTTTGGGGGTGCTTTTTTTTCAACTGCTTCGCCAGCCACTCGAACCCGTCCAGGCGCCACCGCTTCATGGGCCAGCGTCCGCCGGAGCCGATGTTGAAGCCGACGATTTTTTTGAACCGGGAAAGCTTGTTTTTTTGCGCGAAGTTCCCGGCCCAGGCCCTCTCCTTGTCCGTCAAGACCAGTTGGGGTTCCTCGCCCCGGTAAGTCAATCCGCCGATGCGGAAAAGGTGGTACTGGTAGGTCTTTTGGTTGGCGCGCTTGACCGTGTCGAAAATCCCCATCCCGAACCATTCCTCAGCCGCGGGTTCCAGGGGGACCACCGCCCCTTCTTCGGAAAGGCCGAAGCCCTTTTTCACCCGGCTGTTGGCCATGGCCAGGATGGCCGCCGCTTTGCGGCCCATGTCGAAGTTAAAGGCGCGGTGGAAGGAGGTGGCCGACAGGAGGCCGGGCAAGGCCGGGTCCACGCCCCAAAGCACGTCGATATGGGGGTTTTTTTCCAGGAGGGGTTTGGAGGAGTTTTCGGTCACCCACCAGACGGAAAGGCGGGGATTGCCTTTCTTGAAGGCCGGAAGGATGGAGGTGGAGCGCAGCACGTCGCCGGCCGCGTCCAGTTTGATGATCAGGACCCGCTCTTCCACCTTCTCGTAGCGGGGGCAATCCCGGCACAGAACACCCTCGGTTTTGTGGGGGACGCAGGGCTTTTCGCCCGTGAAATGGCGGCAGTCCTGCCGGTAAAAATTCGCGCTGGAAACGGGGGACAAGGAGGCCTGCTTAGGGTTTGCCCGCCGTCACCGGCAAGAAATGGTAAACCACCAACCGGTCCAACTTGGCGGCCAGGAGATCGCCGTCGCCCAGCACGCTCAAGGAGTTGACGTTCTGGACCGGCTGTTTCTTGTCCCCGTCCACCAGGTTGCCCATCAACTTGCCTTCCAGGGTGTAGGCCCGGACGAATTTCCCGTCGGTCGAGGAAACGTAAATCCATTTTTTCTTGGCGTCCACGGCTTCCGCCGAGGGTTGGGCGCCCAGGCTGATTTCCCGGACGAAATGCCCTTCCGAATCCAACACCTGGATGCGGTTGTTTTGCTGGTCCACAACGTAATAATTATTCTGGGCGTCGACGGCCACCTGCGTGGGATTGTCGAAGTTGCCCTTGCCCGAGCCGCGTTGGCCCCAGGCGGCGTCGACGTTGCCGGAGGAAGAGAGCTTCACCAACCGGTGGCTTCCGGTGTCGGCGATGAGGAAGCTGCCCTTGTCCCAGGCGATGCCCCGGGGCCCGTAAAAGCCCTTGCCGTCCAGGCTGATCTTGGCCATGAGACGGCCCTTGGGGTCGAAACCGCGGATGGTCCCGGTCCAGGGGTCGATGACGTAGACGTCGCCGCTGGCGTCGGCGGCCAGGCAGGAAACTTCCTTGAAGGGGGGGTCACCGGCCTGCTTTTGCCCGAATTGCGTCAGGAATTTCCCCTGGCTGTCCAGGATCAGGATGCGGTTTTGGGTCTGGTCGCTCAAGGCGATGCGGTTGTCCGGCGTGACCAGCACGTCCCAGGCCTTGAAGGGCCCGCTGGGGAGGGAATCGCCGCCGATCTCCATTACGGATTGGACCGGCAGGTCCTTGGAGGCGTTGACCTGGCCCTCGAAAAAGGAAACGGCCTCGATCAACAGGATGACGCCCACCAAGGCGAGTATGAAAAGGACCATCTTTTTGGAGTTCGGGTTTTTCCTGGAAGCGGAAGTTTTCTTCCTCCTCGAAGCTTTTTTAGACGTGGCTTTCGGCATGGGTTCCCTCGCTGGAATCTAATATGGGTCAAAAGGCCTCATCAAGAAGGCATCAAGATAGCACGTTCAATGCCGCCGAACCAGCCGTTAAATGGGCCCCGCGGGCCCGGATCCTATTTAACCGAGCGCTGAAGAAGTCCGGAAAAAGGACTTTTTCAACAGTCTGTTAAAGGTTCTTCCGCAGCCAGGCCAGGGTGGTGTCGATCACGGTTTTTTCCCATCCCGAGCGGTTGAAGGTGTGGTCGGCGTTTTTAAGGATGTGGACTTTGGCCTTCTTGCCCAAGGCCTTCCGGTAGGCTTCGGCCTCGGATACGGGCACGGAAGCGTCGGCGTCGCCGTGGAGGACGAGGGCCTTCCCGGCGAAGGCGGGAAGCTTGGAGAGGGGGGATTCCCTTTTTTCCAGGTCCTCCAGGAACCCGCTGCCCAGGACGTTCCCCCCGAAGTCCCACTGGCCTTGCTGGAGCCATTTCTCCCGGTGGGGGCCGGTCAAATGCACGTAACGGGGGAACATGCGGTAGGCCTGGGCCCCTGCGGCCCAAAGGACCAGGGCCTTGACCCGGGGATCCTCCACGGCCAGGCTGGAAGCCACGAAACCGCCCATGCTTAAGCCCAGCACGCCCAAGCGATTGGGGTCCACTTCCCGTTGGGCGCCGAGGAACCGGAGGGATTCGCGGCCGTCCTCGATCTCGCCCGAGACGGTGACGTCCTTGAAATCCCCCTCGCTTTCGCCGCTCCCCCGGAAATCGAACCGCAGGGCCGCGATCCCCGCCCGGGCCAGCCCGCGGGCGGTCTTGACGAAAAGACGGTGGGGTTCCATGCGTTGGCCCGTGAAGCCGTGGAACAAGGAAAGGGCGGGAAAGGGACCCCGCCCTTCCGGCAGGTGCAGCATTCCGTAAAGTTTCAGGCCCTGGACGGTGAAGGAGATTTGCTTTTCCATGAGGCTTAAACCCATATCCAACCTTTATTTGGAAACAAGCTCAAAGCTTCCCGCCAGGGAGTTGTCCGAGGAGTCCCGGGCCACCCAGACGTCGAACTTGCCCGGCTCGACCACGTATTTTCCCTGCTCGTTGTAAAAGCCGAACTTGGAGGCGGGCAGGGTGAATTCCACGGTTTTGGTTTCGCCGGGGGCCAGGTCCACGCGTTGGAAACCCGCCAGTTTTTTCACGGGCTGGGTGACGCTGGCCACCCGGTCGTGGATATAAAGCTGCACGATCTCGGTGCCGGCCGTTTTCCCGCTGTTTTGGATGTCCGCCCGGACCCGGATTTTCCCCTTGGGCGCCACGGTGGGGGAGCTTAAGGACAGGTTGGCGTAATCATAATGGGTGTAGCTCAAGCCGAAACCGAAGGGGAACTGGGGTGTGTTGGGGCAATCGATGTATTTCGACTCCCACTTTTCCTTGCCCAGGTCCGGACGGCCCGTATTCATCTGGGAGTAGTAAATGGGCACTTGCCCCACGTTGCGGGGAAAGGTGACCACCAGTTTGCCCGAGGGGTTGAAATCACCGAAAAGCACGTCGGCCACTGCTTCCCCATGGCGCGTGCCCAGGAACCAGGATTCCACGATGGCGGGGACGTTTTCCGCTTCCCAGGGAAGGGCCAGGGGGCGGCCGTTCATGAGGACCAACACCACCGGCACCTTGGCGCCTTGGAGGGCCTTCACCATTTCCTCCTGGCGGCCGGGCAGGGACAGGGAAGTGCGGCTGGCGGCTTCCCCGCTCATGGCCTGCCTTTCGCCCACCACCACGACGGCCACTTGGGCCTGTTTGGCCGTCTTCACGGCGTCATCGATGAGGGACTGGGGCGCGTTGTCGGCCTCGGGCGCGACGCCGGCCGAGTAAAGCACCTTGGTGGAGGGGGAGACGCGGGCCTTGACGGCGTCCAACAGGGTGGTCACCTTGTCCAGGGCGTCTTCGCCCCGGCAATGCCAGGAACCCAGGGGGTCCAGTTTGGAGGCGGCCAATTCGCCGATGACGGCGATGGTCTTCAAGTCCTTGGAAAGGGGCAGGAGGTTTGAGTCGTTCTTCAAGAGCACGATGGATTGGTCCGCTTCCTTCCGGGCCAGGTCCAGGCTGGCGGGCGTCAAGGTGGCGCCCTCCTCTTTTGCCTCGTCCGCGTAGGGGTTGTCGAAAAGCCCCAAGTCATACTTGACCCGCAGGATGCGCCGGACCGCATCGTCGATGAGCCGCAAGGGCAGCTTTTTTTTCTTCACCAATTCGGCGATGTGATCGCCGTAAACGTGGGACTGCATGTCCATGTCCACGCCGGCCAGGACGCCCTTCAAGGCCGCGTCCTTGTCGTCCGCAGCATAGCCGTGGGAAACCAGCTGTTGGATCGAGGCCCAGTCGGACACCACGAAGCCCTTGAAGCCCCATTCGTCCTTCAGGATCTGGCGGAGGGTGTGGGGGTTGCCCGAGGCCGGAACGCCGTTCAAATCGTTGAAGGCGCTCATCAGGGTTTCCACTCCGGCGTCCACGGCGGCCTTGAAAGGCGGCAGGTGGATTTCCCGCAAGGTGACTTCCGACATGTCGGTGGTGTTGTATTCACGCCCCGCGATGGGCGCGC
>JAICXI010000235.1 GCA_025980505.1 bacterium
ACTCATGCAAGTATTAGTTTATTCTTCTGTTTGTGTGGTTGTGGTTTTGCTGTGTCTGGTGTTGATCGAGGATATGGTGTTGTTTCTGCTGAGCGTTTTTTGAAAATTTAAGGAGCGAGAGATGAAAAAAATTGCAGCGTTTGTTTTGAGCCTTTTGATGCTTCCGGCGGCTTTCGCCTCCGCGGCGACCGTGGAAGACTGGTCGGGCGTGGCGTCGGCCAATACGGGAACCTACGCCGACAGCAACGGTTCCAAGATCGAATTCGCCACAGCCGCGGATTCGAAGGGTGGCAAGGCCCTCCAACTGACGTCCAACCTGGTGCAGGGCGGCTATTGCGGCATCTGGCACAACATTTCGGCGGACCTTTCCAAGTCGGGGGCCTTGAAGTTCATGGCCAAGTCCACGGTGGCCGGGGAAATCCAGATGGCCCTCAAGGACGCCTATAACGTGCAATACGTGGCCAGCTTCCAGGTCGGGACCAGTTGGGCGGAAGCCAACATTCCGCTGGCTTCCTTCATCAAGGATCCCTATTACACCCCGCCCGAGGCCGTCACGGGCCATCCCATGGATTTGAGCAAGACCTCGGGAATGAACCTGGCCCCCCACATGGTGGGGCCGGCCGTGATCCTCATCGGGTCGATCGAGACCGTGGGCAGCGCCGGTGCGGCTTCTTCTAGCCAGGCTTCCTCCGCCAGCGCGTCCTCTTCGGCTTCCAGCGGCTCGGCGGTGCAGGTGCTGGACCCCTCCACCATCGACGCCAAGAGCGCGGGCTCCTTCCAGGACAGCCAGGGCTCGTCCTTTTCGTTCGCTTCCAAGGACAACCCGAGCAAAAAGGGAAAGAAGTACCTCACCCTCACCTACGAGTTGAAAAACGGCGGCTATTGCGGCATGTGGTGCCGGGCCGGCGGAGCCGACTGGTCGGGGGCCAACCTGGCCTCGGCCAAGACGCTGAATATCACCCTTTATTCCAAGGAACCGGTGGTTTTGGGGATCGCCTTGAAGGACAAGGGAAACAACCAATATGTTGCCGAAGCGCCCTCCACCAAGGGCGGCAAGTGGGAGACCGTTTCGATCCCGATGGATTCCTTCAAGCTGGACCCCTATTACACGCCGCCGGACGCGGTGAAGGGGGCCCCGAAGGATTTCAGCAAGGTTGGGACCTTCAATATCCAGCCCAAGACGCCTGGGAAGTTCACGGTGGCGGTGGAAAGCGTGGTCGCGAAGTAAACCGGCTTTCGGAAGCTTTTTCCAGATCCCTGGGTTTCGACCGAAATCCAGGGATTTTTTTTACCCCGCGATCCCTCCGGTAGGATTGAAAACATTGACGTTAAGGGGATCGATGGGTAAACTTCCATCCTCTTTGCCTGTCGTCAGCCCACGGGTTCGGTGCCGGGGGCCGGTTTTTTTGAAATCGGCACTCCCAAGGCTTGCACCTCACCTGGTTGGTTCGATGCTGGGGTAGCTCAGCTGGTAGAGCAACGGTTTCGTAAACCGTAGGTCGTGGGTTCGATTCCCATCCCCAGCTCCATTTTTGGGGTTGTTAAAAAAACGAAGTCATCAGCCGAAATAGGGGCCTTTGCTTACAAGGGTTTTAAAGACCCCGGTAAGCCGAGGCCTTTTTCGTTGTGAGGGTCGGCGACCAATATTAATTACGGAATGAGGAGCCGGGGGATAACCTATCCCTGCTATTGCCTGAAATAAGCTTCGGAAACAATGCCTTTGCAGGGGCCGGGCAAGCGGAGCCGGGGAAAAGGGCGGCCAAGTCAGCCCATCACCACCCTTACCGAATGTTTCTTTCCATCGTCCTTCAATTCGAGCGTCGCATCGGCGGTTTTTAAGGCGACCCCGTCTAGATCGATCCTGAGAACGCCCTTGGATAGGTGGTTCGGGTTTTCGAAACGGATATCATACAAACTTGAGCCGTGCCGGTAGGACACCTTGAATCCGGGCCAATCCTTCGGGATGCAGGGATCGAAATGAAGATTGCCTTCGACTTGGTTGATTCCCAAGATGAACTCCAGCCCCGCCCGGAACATCCACCCCGCCGAGCCGGTATACCAGGTCCAACCGCCTCTTCCCACATGGGGATCTATCCCGTAGACATCCGCGGCCAAGACATAGGGCTCCACCTTATAAGTGCCCACATGGGTTCGGGTGAGGGTGTGGTGGATGGGATTCAACATCGAAAACAACCCGGCGGCCTTATCGCCCAGGCCCATTTTGGCGTAGGCGCAAACCAGCCAGGCCGCCGCGTGGGTGTACTGGCCCCCGTTCTCGCGGACGCCCGGCAGATAACCTTTAATGTAGCCGGGGTCCTTGGGGGTGCGGTTGAAGGGCGGGGTGAATAAAAGGGCCAATTGATCTTCCTTGTGAATGAGCCTTTCCTCCACGGATCTCATGGCCTGAAAAGACCGGTCCGCGTCGCCGGCGCCGGACAAGACCGCCCAGGACTGGACGATGGAATCGATTTGGCATTCCTGGTTTTCCGCCGAGCCCAGGGGAGAGCCGTCGTCAAAAAAGGCCCTTCGGTACCAGGCCCCATCCCAACCTCCGGCTTCCAAGGCGGCCTTGAGCTTGTGGGAATGTTCCGTCCAAAGTTCCGCGCGCTCGGCTTCCCCCAGCCGGGCCGCCACCGGCACCATGTCGGTGAGGATGCGGTGGAGAAACCAGGCCAGCCAGACGCTTTCGCCCTTGCCCCCGTGGCCCACCCGGTTCATCCCGTCGTTCCAATCGCCCGATCCCATCAAGGGGAGGCCGTGGACGCCGGTTTGAAGGCTGATGTCGATCGCCCGGGCGCAATGCTCAAAAAGGCTTAAGGGAGGCTCCCGGGAAACCGTGGGTTCGAAATAGGAATCCTCCTGGCCGGGAGTCAAGGGGGGCCCCTCGATAAAAGGCACCGGTTCCTCAAGGATCGCCCAATCCCCGGTGGCCCGGCAATAGTGGTGCGCCACGTAGGGAAGCCAAAGCAAGTCGTCGGAAATACGGGTCCTCACCCCGCGCCCCTTGGGGGGATGCCACCAATGCTGGACGTCGCCTTCCCAAAACTGCCGACCGGCGGCCTTGAGGATGTGGGCGCGCGTCATCCCCGGGTCCGCCGTCAGGGCCGCCATGGAATCCTGTAATTGATCCCGGAAACCCAGGGCCCCCCCGGCCTGGTAAAAAGCCGCCCTGGCCCAAAGCCGGCAGGCGATGGTCTGGTAAAGGAGCCAATGGTTGAGCATCAAGTCGAGGGACCGGTCGGGGGTCCGGACCTGGACTTTTTCCAGCAACCCTTCCCAGTTTTGGATCACGCCCTTGAGTTCGGTTTCCAGGTCCGCTTTTCTCGCGGCTTGGACCAGTTCCCGGGCAGCCTCGGCGCTTTCCCCCTGGCCCAAAAAGAAGGCCAGCTCCTTTTTCTCCCCCGGCGCCAATTCCACTTCGACCCGCAAGACCCCGCAGGGGTCCAGCCCCGCCCCGGTGTTGCCGCTCAAAGGAGCCTTGTGCAGGAGGGCGGAGGGCCTTTCCAAGTCCCCGTTTCGGCCGATAAATTCCGACCGGTCCGCGGTGAGGGAGGTTTGCGCCCCCCGAAAATCGATGAAGGAAACCCGGTGCCCGAATTCCGGGTCCAGGGGATTGGAGGCGAAGAGGGCTCCGGTGACGGGATCCTTCTCGGTGACGATATAGGGCGCCGTATGGGTGCGGGTAAAACCCAACACCCATTCAACGTAGCCTGTGACCGCTATTTTCCTGGCCTGGGAGGACCGGTTTCCCAAAACAAGCCTTGAGATCTTGAGGGGTTCCTTGACCGGCACGAATTGGGTGAGAACGCTTTGAATCCCGTTGGAGCCGTTTTCGAAGACGCTGTAACCGGCGCCGTGCCGGGCGGTGTAGGTGGCGTTTTCCAGGCGGATGGGGGAGGCGGTGGGGCACCAGACCTGGCCCGAGACCAGGTCGCTGAGGTAAAAGGCCTCTCCCGGCGTGTCCAGGACCGGATCATTGGACCAGGGGGTGATCTGGTTCTCCCGGCTGTTGAGAGCCCAACTGTAGCCCGAACCTGTTTCCGAAACCTGAAAGCCGAAATGGGGGTTGGCGACCACGTTGATCCAGGGGGCCGGCGGGAGGCCGAGCTGCGGCGAGGGCGCGTGATCGACGACCCCGTTGCGCCGGGCGTCCGGCCGGGGCACG
>JAICXI010000261.1 GCA_025980505.1 bacterium
CATGGCCGGGTGGAAATGGGGGGCGAAGAGGAAGGCCATGCCGGCTTCCACCAGGCACTTCTCCAGCACCGGGAGGGACGGGTCGACCTTGACGCCCAGGGCCGCCAAGACCTCCGCGCTGCCGCATTGGCTGGAAGCCGCCCGGTTGCCGTGCTTGGCCACCTTGACCCCGCCGCCGGCCAGGACCAGCGCGGCGCCGGTGGAAATGTTGAAGGTCCCCCGGTGGTCGCCGCCGGTGCCGCAAACGTCGATGGCGTCCATGCCGTCGGCGTTCAATCGCACCATCTTGTCCCGCATGGCCCTGACGCTGCCCACCACCTCGGCGGGCGTCTCGAACTCCAGGTTCAGGAAGGCCAGGTAGGCCGCCACCTGGGTGGGAAGGACCTTGCCTTCCAGGATTTCAATCATGCAATCGTAGGCTTCCCCTTCGGTGAGGGACTGTTTTTTCGACAATTTGACGAGGGCTTCACGGATCATGGACGCCGCCTTTGGCCAGGATGAGGGAGTATTGTACCCGTCTATCCCGGTTTTCCAAGGGCCGGAAAGGGGCGGCACCCCCCCCTTGGAAGGGCGGAAGGGGGCGGAAAGCGGGCCCCGGAGGCCGCCCCCGTCGGCGGACAACCCGACGGCTTAAGCGGTCAGTTCGTCCGCTCTTTCCTTTTGGTTGGGGAACAAATCGGAGGGAACTTTCTCGGGGCCGAGCTTGGCGGCCACCCGGAAGCGGGCGCACTTGTCGAACTCGGACTTGCAGTAGTTCTTCTTGTAGATTTCGGCCGAGGCGGGCATATCCGCCATCCGGTCGTTAAAAAAAGCGCACTTGAGAAGCCTGGCGCAATCTGCCATACAACGCCTCCTGATCCTTGATACGGATTGTTCAATTGAACAAAAGGTTCCCGCCTTAAAAAAGCGCACACCCCAGGGACGTGGAGGTCGCAGGGAGAAGCACGAGAGATGAGCCAAGCCCTGTGGTTCATCGCCTTCCACTGTCAAGGTGAGGACCCAGTATATCCACTCGCCCCCGGGGCATCTCTCCTCCCACCCGTCGAGCCGAACCCTTATCCCCCGCATTCCAGGCTATTTCCGGGGTTTCGTCCGCTTTGTTATAATTTTCCGGTGACTTCAAGCCCCCCTTCCGAACGCCGGCCCGCCCGGTCCTTCCCGGCCGATCCGTGGGCTTACGCCCTCTCGGCCTCCTTCCTTACGCTCGTTCTCTTGAGCCTGCACTTCATCAACGATTCGGACCTGGGCTTTCACCTGGCGGGCGGCCGGTGGATTTTGGAAAACCACCGGTTCCCTTCCCAGGACACCTACACTTACACGGTGGCCGGCCGCCCCTACCTGGACATCCATTGGCTTTACCAGGTGGCGCTCTACCTCTTTTACCGGCTGGGCGGTTACACGCTCCTTTCCCTCGTCCACAGCGGCTTGATCCTGGCCGCCTTCATCCTGGCTTGGAAGCGGGTCCGGCTGACGGGCGCCCCGGTTTGGATGGGAGTCCTGCTCCTGGCGGCCGCCATCGGGGCTTCCGAAATCCGGTTCCGGGCCAGGCCCGAAGTGGCCAGTTGGTTCCTGATGGGCCTCACCCTTTGGGTCCTGGACCAGAGGCTTTACCGGAAAAGGAACCTTTTGTTCCTCCTTCCACCGCTGCAATTGGTTTGGGTCAACACCGAGGGCCTCTTCGTACTGGGTTGGGGCTTGATGGCTTTTTACTGGCTCTCGGGTTATTGGCATTCCGGAAAGCCCGACCCCAAGCTCCTGCGTTATTCCCTCGGGGCCGTGGCTTGCGGCCTGGTGAACCCGAACTTTTTCCGCGGCCTCCTTTACCCCTTTTCCCACCTGGCCATGCTGTCCACCGCCAACGTCTTTAAATACACCGTGCAGGAGTTGGAGCCCCCCTGGGCCTTGCCCGTGGCAACCGACTTCGCCTTCTTTTCCTACCTTTTGATTTACAAGCTGTTCAGCCTTTTTCTTTTGGTTTTGCTCCTGGCCACTTTCCGCCGCCGGAAACTCCACGAATGGCTCCTGGCCCTGGCCTTTTTCGGCCTTTCGGTCTCGGCCTTGAGGAACGTGCCCCTTTTCCTGATGGCCTGCCTTCCCGTCGCGGCTTCCGCCTGGAACGACCTGGGGTGGGACCGGCTGCGGAAATTCCAGTCGGCCTTCCTCGCCCGGCCCTTTTTCGCCTGGGTGATGGCGGCGCTTTTGTCGGGTGCCTCCCTCCAGGTGACGACCAACGCCCACTATGTTTCCGGCCGGCGGACCGACCGGTTCGGCGTGGGGCTGGCCTTGCGGGAACTCCCCGTCCGGGCCTGCCGGTTCCTGGCGGAAAACCATTTGGACGGAAGGATCGTGAACCAACTGGATTCGGGGGGATGGCTGGATTGGCAGGGCCCGCCCGGCCGCACCTTCGTGGACGGGCGGCTGGAAGTGATGGGAAGGGATTTCTACACCGAGTATATGGAATCCATGTCCCCCGGCGGCCTGGCCCGTCTGGCCGCCAAATACCGGGCCGACATCCTTTTCTTCAAACCCACCCATGCCCCCCAGTGGATCCTGGACCTCACGCACATGCCCGATTGGAGGTTGGTGTACCTGGATGAGACCGCGGCGGTTTACCTGCGGAAGGGCTACGCCGAGACGGTCCCCCGTCTGGAGGAAGACCGGCTTTGGGAAGAAAGGGGCGTCCCGAAGGACATCCTGGGGCAGGCGCCGGGACTTCTGCAGGCCCCGCCGCCGCCGGCCTGGCAATGCTTTTGGGAGGACTTCGGGAAGCCCTCCGCTTATTCCAGCGGCTTATTGGACCTCGGCATCTTTTGCACCTATGACGGCCGGCCCCGCGCCGCGGAGGCTTTCTTTTTGGAGGATATCCGCCGCACCCGGGGAAGGTACGCCGACCTTTTTTACAACCTGGGCTGCCTGTACGACTACCAACACCGTTATCCGGAGGCTTTGGCCTGCATGAAGAGGGTCCTGGAAGCGGCGCCGCGGAACGCCTTTGCCCGGCAGGTCACCGGAAAACTTTCAAACTCCGTTCCGTGAAAAGAAGCGGATTTTGGGCGCGCCTTGAAAGCAAGGCGCTTCAGGGGCAGGCATCCCGGTTTCCGGTTTCGGAAGTCATCCCAAAAGATGGGCGGCTTTCAAGAAGCGGTTCAAAATCTCCTCGACCATCAGCTTGTCCTTCTTGCCCAGGATGAGGGAATTATCCCGGCACACCCAATCGACGATTTCCCGGAGCATTTCATCGCGCACGGCGGCGTCGGGGATCTTTCGGCCCGGGTCCAGCCCTTTCAGGTGCCCATACCATTTTTCATAGAGATTGAGGCCGTCCTTGGCCAGCAGGTCCCCCACGAAATCGCTGATGCCCGAATCCCTGTTCGCTTTTGAGCCCATTTGGTTTCCTGTTCCAAGAACTTCTTACAAAACCCCTCTTAACCACAGAGCCCTTCGAGTGCCTCAGGGTGACCACGGAGGCGCAGTTAAGGGCACCTCTAAAAACGATTGCTAACGGCACCCCTCACCCTAACCCTCGCCCTTGAGGGGGAGGGCGGGGTGAGGGCGAAGGGTGAATTTTTAGTGGCGCCCTTTATTTTTAATTTTTGTTAGAGACTTTAAATACTGAAAAAATTCCTCGCGTTTTGGGTGGTGGCTTCCGCCAGTTGGTCCAAGGTGATGCCCTTGACCCCCGCCACCATTTCCGCCGTCAACTTGACGTAAGCCGGCTCGTTGCGCTGGCCGCGATAGGGATGGGGCGTCAGGTAAGGCGCGTCCGTCTCCACCACCAGCCGGTCCAGGGGAATCTTGGCCACCGCGTCCCGGTGGGCCTGGCCGTTCTTGAAGGTCACGGGACCGGCGATGGAAAAAAGACAGCCCAAGTCCATGAAGCGGTCCACGAAATCCGGGCCCG
>JAICXI010000433.1 GCA_025980505.1 bacterium
CAACCGCTACCAGCCGGCTTTATTCGTCCCCTGTTTGCAGGAAAGCGTATAGGGTTTCCCCGTTGCGCCACAGGAAAAGGCGCAAGCCGCTTTTCAGGTCACTTTTCTTCAGGACCGTGGCCAGCTGGCCGGCCGAATAAAGGATGCTATCGCCCGCCTTCAGGATCACGTCGCCCGGCTGCAACCCGGCCGCGGCCGCGGGGCTTTGCGGGGAAACCTGCGTCACCACCGGCCCCTTGGGCGCGCCTCGAGGCAGTTGCTCCTTGATCTCGGGGGTTTGGTCCTGGAAGAAGAATCCCAGGCTGTTGCTTTGGCCCCTGAAGGAACCGTTGTTGTCGTCCCCCTCGTCGTTGCCACTGGGTTTGGCCGAGGCGGCCTTCTCGCTGAGCTCCTGCAGGGTCACGGAGACCTTGCTTTGGGACCCGTTCCGCAGGATGGTGAGGTCCACCCTATCGCCCGGCTTGAGGGTCAAAAGCTTGGAAACCAGGTCCCCCGCCCCCGTCACCCTGTCCCCGTTCAAGGCCAGGACGATGTCGCCAGGCTTGAGTCCCGCTTTATCCGCGGCGCTGCCCGGGTTGATGCTGGAAAGAAGCGCGCCCTCGGTGGTGGTAAGCCCGAAACTCCTGGCCATTTGGGGGCTCAAGCCCTGCACGACGGCTCCCAAACCGGCCCGGATGATCTTGCCCTCGTTCACCAGGTCCTCGGCGGCCTTGCGCGCGATGTTGGAGGGGATGGCGAAGCCGATGCCCACCGACCCGCCGGATTGGCTGTAGATGGCGCTGTTGATGCCGATGACTTCCCCCTGGATGTTGCAGAGCGGCCCGCCCGAGTTGCCCGGGTTGATGGAAGCGTCGGTTTGGATGTAGCTTTCCAGGCCCCCGCCTTGGTCGCTCATGTTGATGCTGCGGCCTTTGGCCGAAATGACGCCGGCCGTGACCGTATGGTCCAAGGCGAAGGGGTTGCCGATGGCGATGGCCCATTCCCCGACCTTGATGTCCTCCGAATCGCCCAACTCCACGTGGGGGAACGCCTTGCCTTCGCCGTTGATCTTCACCACGGCGATGTCCACGCGTTCGTCCTTGCCGATGATCTTGGCCGGATAAGTCGTACCGTTCTCGAAGGTGACCGTCACCTTCTCGGCCTTACCCACCACGTGGGCGTTGGTGAGGATGTAGCCGTCCGAGGTGATGAGGAACCCCGAACCCAGGCTGCGTTGCTTTTGCTTGTACATGGGCGTGGGCATCTGGCCCCTTTGGCCGTAAAACCAGTTGAAGAACTGGTCCATGTCGCCGAAACCGCCGAAGCCCCGCACGTTTTCCGTCCATTCGGAGCTGATGTTGACCACCGCCGGGCTGACGGTCGAAGCCACTTCGATAAAGGCGTTCTGCAGGGCCAGGGCCGGGTTGTTGGGTTTCAAGGCCACCGGCGGCCCACCCTTACCCAGCCTCAGTGTGGCGGCCTCCGGCGAAAGGGGGGCCAGACCGCAAACCAATAATAAACCCGCGGCCCAAAACCGAAGGGCGCGGGAAAGAGACCGGGGCTTCGGACTATCCTGTTTATTCATTTTTTTCTTCCTCCGATAAAGGTAAAGGGTGGGAACCCCTGCCGGCCCCCATATCCTGCGGGAATATCCTCCGGTTTTTCAAGAGCTCCTCGATTTCGGGATGCTGGCACGACAGGTTGATGACGATCTTGACGCCCGAAATATTGACTCCGCAGGTTTTGACGAGGTAATTGATGCATTCGAGCCGCTCGATGTCCTCCTGGGAGTAAAGGCGCGTTTTCCGGAGGGTCCGGCAGGGCGCGATCAACCCCAGCCGCTCGTATTGGCGGATGGTCTGCTCGTGCAGGCCCAACAGTTGGGCCACGATGCTGATGGTATAAACGGGATGATGGGGAGGGACTTCCATTTTTTTCCTTCTTGCCGGTTGGCGTCCCCCAACCGCCGAATTTCCACTTCCAACGACGACCCTGGAGGGGTGTCGGGTTCAAAGGCCTACCCTACGCGAAAGGCTTTCCCCGCGATCCGGAATCAAAACGCGGGGAGGGGCGGGAATGGGAACCCGGGGGTTCCGTTCAGGCCACGTAATCCTTCAGGAGTTCCGCTTCCTTGGAGGCTCGGATCTTCTTCATGGCCCGCTCCTCGATCTGGCGCACCCTTTCCTTGGAGATGTTCAGGCGCTTGCCGATCTCATCCAGCGTCTGGCCACCCTGGCCGTCCAGGCCGTAGCGCCAGGTGAGGACCTTTTCGTCGCGGCGGTCCA
>JAICXI010000265.1 GCA_025980505.1 bacterium
CGGCGGCCTGTGGGCCAAGCTTGGGGGATTGGATTTCGCGGGCGGGGTGGTGGTTCACATCAGCGCGGGATTCTCGGCCCTGGCCCTGGCCCTCTTGGTCGGGCGGCGCAAGGGTTACGGCACGGAAGCCATGGTGCCCCACAACATGACCATGGTGCTGACGGGCACGGGACTCCTCTGGTTCGGCTGGTTCGGATTCAACGCAGGCTCGGCCTTGGGCGCCAACGCCCAGGCCTGTTCCGCCTTCCTGGCCACCAACACGTCCGGCGCCACGGCCACCCTGGTTTGGTGCCTGGTGGAAACCCTTCACCGCGGCAAGCCCACGGTCTTCGGGGCGGCCTCGGGCGCCATCGCGGGATTGGCCGCGGTGACACCGGCTTCCGGGTACGTGGACATGACCGGAGCCCTGTGCATCGGGGCCATCGCGGCGCTGCTTTGTTACGGAGCCATCCTTTTCAAAATCAAGCTGGGATACGACGATTCCCTGGACGCTTTCGGCATCCACGGCGTGGGCGGCTTTTTCGGGACCCTGGCCCTGGGGCTTTGGGCCAATCCCCTGGTAGGGGGAAAGGCTGGATTTTTTTACGGCAACGCGGGCCAATTCACCATCCAAACCTTGATGGCCCTTTCAACGGCGCTTTATTCCGTGGCGGCCACGGCGGTTTTGTTCTTGGCGGTGGAAAAGACGGTCGGCTTCAGGGCCAGTGAGAGGGAAGAGGACACGGGAATGGACCTTTCCCAGCACGGCGAGGAAGGCTACAACTATTAAAAAGGGAACTCAAATTTCAAGGCCGGCGGCGTGTGAACCGGCAAATGCGAGGAGGAGAAAATGAAAAAAATCGAAGCCATCATCCGTCCCGGCGCCCTTCAAGCCGTGTTGGACGGCCTGAAGTCGGTCGGCTATCCCGGGGTCACGGTGACGGAAGTGAAGGGCCACGGCAAGCAAAAGGGCATCACCGAAACCTACCGGGGACAAAGCGTGGAAGGACTGCTGCCCAAGATGGTGGTGACGGCGGTGGTGCGCGATAAACAAGTCGCCAAAGTCATCAAAGCCATCATCCAATCGGCCCATACGGGGGAGATCGGCGACGGCAAGATATTCATTTCGGCCGTAATGGACGTCGTGCGTATCCGCACCGGCGAAAGGGGCGAAAAGGCGATTTGACAGGGCGCTGAAAAATACTTCGGAACTATGTACTCGGCGTCAGTTTCCAGCAACCCCCGCCCCTTGCTTCGTGGTTTGGATGGGTCCATAGGGGCTATTCCCTAGGAGGGCTTTTGGGGAGATGGGGTGGGTGCGGGGTGTGGTGAAACCCATGAAATCACCCTCGCCCCGGCCCTTTTGTCCTGAGGCCCTCGAAGGGCTCCCCTCGAGGGAGAGGGGGATCGACGTCAAATCAACCGCTAACTGGCGCCAAGTGCATAGTTCCCAAATGCTTTTGAGCGCCCGGTTAAAGCCGAAATGCATCCTTGGTCTTGAATTTCAAAACCAGCCTTGTAGCATGGGGTCGATGACCGCTGCAGGGTTATTTTTTATCACTTCGACCGAGGATGCCATGAACCCCTTTAAAGTCTCCGCCGTTTTGTTCAGCTTATTCCTGGGCGCCCGCGGCCTGCGGGCCCAGGAGGCCCTCCCGGACCTCCAAGTGGTCCCCTGGAACGGGCATAAGGCCGCCATTTCCCTCACTTTCGACGACGGCGATCCCTCCCACCTGGATGTGGTCGTGCCCGAGCTCAACCAACGCCGCATGCACGGCACTTTTTTCCTCATCGCCAACAAGATCGACCGGAAGGACGATTGGCGCAAGATACTGGAGTGGGGCCATGAGATCGGGAACCACACCCTGGACCATTTGCACCCCGCAACGCTCACCCCCGACCAGGAAGAAGCCCAGGTGGAGGGCGCCAAAAACGTCCTCCAAAAGGAATTCGGGATAAGGATTTATTCCTTCGCCTATCCCTTTACCGAAGTCACGCCGGGCCTGAGGAAATGGGTGGAGAAAGACCACCTTTTGGCCCGGGGGGGCTACGGCGCCACCTATGACCTCAAGCCGGACGCCGAGCCGGATTGGGGGAACATCCCCTCCCATACCACCCTGAGCTCCCTGCCTTTCACCACCTATCAAAGCTGGATCGATGATGATTTGAAGGACGGAGGCTGGCTGGTCTGGATGATCCACGGTTTGGAAGGGACGCCTTGGGGATGGGAACCCATCTCCAAGAAAAACTTCGAGCGAATATTGGACGCCATCCAGTCCAAGGATATCTGGACGGGAACATTCCTGGAAGTCGGGTCCTACTTCCGGGCCCAAAAAGTTTTCGAGAAAAGCCAGGTCCGGTCCTCGGCCACCGCAAAAACCTGGACCTGGCAGGTCCCGGACCTTTTCCCTCCCGACGTAGTGCTCAAACTAAGGGTGGACCCGACTCAGAAAAATGACGGAAAAAATTTCGAGATTCGCCAAGGCCGTCAAACGATTCGAAAAGACGCAAATGGTTTTTATCCCATCGATTTCGGGAAAGGTGCCGTTACAGTGGGCCTCATGCCCAAAAGATGACAAAGCCTCCGGGGAAGTTTAACGCTATTCCGAAAATCGGCCGTCGTTCCAGAAAATTGACATCGTTGAAAGATTTTAAAAACATTTGAAGCGTAGGATTGATTCCGCCTGGTAATTTGGTTTTGGTTGGACTTAAAATACTGTCAAATTTAAGACCAATCAATTTAACTTAACCCGACTATGGCGACGAACAACATATAGCACCGGACAAATTAAAAGACTCTGAGATTTGAAGAACAAGGAGCGAAACCGTGGCAACGATCAAGGATGTTGCGAAGCGAGCCGGTGTGACGATTGGTACCGTTTCAAGGGTTTTAAACAACAAAAAATGGGTGAGTGAGGATTGCCGCAAGAAAGTTTTGGTGGCCATCCAGGACCTTCACTATAAGCCCCAAGCCCACGCCCGGCGATTGCGTCAAAAGCATTCCCACATCTGCGGTGTGATCGCGCCGCACCATACGGCTATTTTCCAAAGCCCCTTTTTCACCCACATCATGCAGGGCCTGGAAGAAGTGGCGGCGGAAAAACAATACCGCCTCCTCCTGCATCCCTTGAACGAGACGGCCCGGGCCCAGGTGTCCTACCGGACTCTCCTGGGGGACGGCAGCGTGGACGGAATGTTCGTGTTGAACGCCTGGTCCACGGATGCTTCCATCCGCGAGTTGACCGAAGCCAACGTCCCTTTCGTTTTGATCAACGGAAAGATCACAGGGCAGGAGGAATTTCCCTATGTGGGTTTCGACAACAAGGGAGGCGTGAAGATGGCCGTCCAACACCTGATCGCCGCGGGCCACGAACGTATCGGCATGATCAACGGCCGCATGACCACCACCAACGCCCTGGAGCGGTTCCAATCCTTCCAGGACATGCTGGGGGAAAACAAGCTGGAATTCCACAGCGAGTGGGTGGCCGACGGCGATTTTGAGGAGGAGGGCGGCTACCGGGCGGGGTTGAAGATCCTGTCGGCGGTCCGCCGGCCCAGCGCCATCCTTTGCGCCAGCGACTTGATGGCCATCGGCGCCGTCCGGGCCCTGCGGGAAAAGGGGTTGTCCCTGCCCGAGGACATATCGGTGGTGGGGTTCGATAATATGGAAGAGGCGGTTTACCACGAACCGCCCCTGACAACCGTGGCCTTTTCCCCCCTTGAGATGGGGAAAGTCGCCGCCCGCAAGATGTTCCAAATCATCGCCGAGGAACCCTTGGCGGAAAAAACCACCACCCTGCAAGCCGAACTGATCGAGAGGGAATCGGTCAAGAAAATCAACTAATTTACGCCGGCACCCA
>JAICXI010000389.1 GCA_025980505.1 bacterium
CCAGGGCCTGTTCCAAATCCCCCGGCTTCAGACGGGAAGCGGCAACAACACCCCGGGAGTAGCGGGCGGGGATATTGGAGGGGTCTCGTTGTAAAACCACCCCATACAAGGAAACGGCTCCATCCCAATCCCCTTCCTGGGCCTGCGTCGAGGCCCTTTTCAGGTCCACGTCCGCCCATTGCCGTTGAAAGGCGTCCCCGACCCCCAGGAAGGCAACGGCCGCCAGGACGGCCAAGGGTAAGAAAAGGCCCTTATATCCGGATAGATCGGCCTCTTTCAAGCGGATTGGAAACCCCTCCAACCGGTAGAACCTCTGGGAGAGGGCCACAGGAAAGGCGGCCAGGAACAACAGGGGGACCAGGGTGGAGGGCATGCCGCTGTTCATGTCAAAAAGATTGTCCACGGCCACCCCGGCCGCCGCGGCGAAAACCCCGGCCGCCAGGGACCGGGGAATGGCGTGGGCCGAATAAAGTTTCCACCAGTGGCCAAGCACGAAGGCCCCGAAAACCAGCATCAGCGAAAGCCCGGGCAAGCCGGTTTCAGCCGCGAGTTCCAGGACCCAGTTACAGGCATGGTCCACCTCATAGCTTTTCGAGGCCTGGCGCAGGGCTATGGCCGCCGGCCGGTGGGAGGGAAAAGCCGCGGCAAAGGTGCCGAACCCCGTACCCGTCAGGGGATGGTCCTTGAGGATTCCTGCCGCGCCCTTCCAAATTTCCTCCTGGAATTGAACCGGTTCATTGTGCCGGTCCAAAGCGCCCTGCAGCTGCCGTCCCATGGGCGTTAGGAAAACGGAAACGAGAAGAAGGAGGAGGAGCACCGCGATCCATCCCCAAACCTTTTTTTCCTTGTCCCCCCTGTCCCTCAACAACAAGAGCGAAAAAACGATGGCCCCTGCCGCAAAACCGGACCATCCCGCTTTGCTGGCGGTTAAAAATAAGGCGGCCAAGGAAGCGGCGAAAACCAGGGCCCAAAACCACTTGGCGAGGGTCCGCTCCGCGCGGATCAAGAGTCCCAAGGCCAGGGGCCAGATCATTAAAAGGTAGCCGGCCAGGGAATCCGGGTCGCCCAGGCCCGCCACAACCCTCCCCCCAAAGCGGGTCCGGACCACTTCCTGCCATTCCCCGCCCATCCCGGCCCATTGGCCCAGGGCCCAAAGGCTGGTGCCAAGCCCCGCCACCAGCAAAACGACCAGGAGGTTTTCCGCCTGCCAAAGCTCAATACAACTAAAGGTCAAAAGAATGTACCAGAGTGGAAAGCTCAGGCAATCCCGGAAGGCGATCCATCCCGCGCCGGGATAGGGCGAAAAAGCCAGGGTGGCCATGCACCACAACAGGAACAAGAGCAGGGCGGCCAATGCGCGGGAATAAACCCACACCAGGCGGCCGGTCCGGAATATCTTCAAGGCCCAGGCCCCCAGCATGAGGGAAACCAGCATTTGGGTCAGGGCCCACTTGGGAAAAAGCGGGTGGGCGCCCTGTAATTGGGTGGAAAAAGGCAGGAAGAAGATCAACAGCACGGAGAGGAATTGCGGCGCCCGGTCCAGGGCCAGTCCCCAGCCCGTGGGCCGGGGCGCGGGAAGGGTCTGAATTTTCCGGGGATCGGCCAATGGGATTCCTTGTCAGCAAGAATAAGCATGGAATTTTGAACCCTGTTTTGTTTTCACAGGTGAAAACATTGCATCATTCAAAATTCCTAATTCAAAATTGATTTCACGGCAGTATCTGCCGTTTCAAGGCCAGGGCCTTGGCATTTTGGGGGTCCCGCTTCAAGACCTCCTCCAACTGCCCCAAGGCGTCCTTCAAGTCCTTCTTCACGAAGTAAACATAGGCCATATTGAAGTGGCCTTCCACCGAATTCGGGTCCAGGCGGACGGATTTTGCGTAATCCTCCAGCGCCCGGTCCAATTGCCGGGGATCGCTTCCCGATTCCAAAAAGCAAATGTTGCCCAGGTTCAAATAAGCGCCCGCCGATCCGGGGTTGAGGTCCAGTTCCTTTTGAAAAGCCTTCCGGGCGTCCTCCATCCGGTTGAGTTTGGCGTAAATGTTTCCCAGTTCGTGGTAATGGGTGGGATTCCCCGGGTCCGCCTCGATCCCGGTCCTGATTTTCCTTTCCTCATCCGATGGATTGGCCGGCAGATCCTTCAAAAAGTCCTCCCGCGGGTTTTCCAGCAGGACGGAAGCCAAAGACTGTACGGTTTGGAGGGTCCCGGTGCCAAAACCCGCAATGAGGAAAATTCCAAGGGCCCTTCCCAACCACCGGGGGAATCGCAGCTTGTCCGGCGGGTAAATCGAGCGGGCCAGGACCGCCGCGGAAACCCAGAGGAAAAAACCTATCCCCGACAACCGGCAGTTGTAATCCAGGAGATTGGTCAATCCCAACCCCAAAAGACCCAGGGTCGGCCCCACCGACGGGGCAAAACCGCCGGTGGAGTCCCCCTGCGCCGAAAGCTTGGCCCAGGCCCTGCCCATCAGGGTTCCCCAGAACAAACAGGCCAGGGCCAGGCCCACCAGCCCCAGTTCCACGCCTGTTTCCAACACCTCGTTGTGCGCGTGTTCGGCGAAAGTGTTGTCCTGGGCCATCCGCCCGGCCAGTTCCGGGGTCAGGTAGGAGCCGAAGTTCAGGGAAAACTGCC
>JAICXI010000392.1 GCA_025980505.1 bacterium
CTACTTCGATGACGATCAATGCAACGGGTTTTATTTTGCTGGCTTTTTATATCGCACTCGCAAAGCAACAGGGCGCGGACATTTCAAAGATCGCAGGTACCATTCAGAATGATATACTGAAAGAGTATGCCGCAAGAGGAACCTACATCTACCCTCCCAAACCTTCGATGCGTATCATTACAGATATCTTCGAGTATTGCGGAAAAGCAACTCCAAAATCTGGGCCTGTACCGTGACATCCAAAGCCGTGGTGGGTTCGTCCGCAATCAAGAGGCTGGGACCACAGGCAATGGCCATTGCGATCATCACCCGCTGACACATTCCTCCCGACAATTGGTGGGGATACTGACGGGCGATCCTCTCCCCATCCGGCAATCCCACCTCTTTTAAAAGGGAAAGGACCTTTTGCCGGGCCTCCCCCGGCGGGGCGGACCGGTGGTTTTGAATGGCCTCCTCAATTTGGGCCCCTACGGGCATGACCGGGTTGAGTGAAGTTAGGGGTTCCTGAAAGACAATGCCAATTTCCTTACCCCGTATTTCGCGCCATTCCCTTGCGGAAAGGCCTTCCAAGTCCCTTTCGGCGAACCGGATCCCCCCCCCGGAAAATTCCATCGGCGGTTGGGGTAAAAGACGCAAGATCGAAAGGGCCGTCATGCTCTTGCCGCATCCCGATTCCCCCACCAGGGCCAGGCGCTCCCCCGGGGCCAAATCCAAATCCACGCCCCTCAAGACCCATCCGACCTGGCCGTTTTCCGGATTTTTCAATGAAACCTTCAAATTCCGGATGGAAAGCAGTGCTGGCAATGTGGAATCCCTTTTTAATTTAATCCCCGCGGAACGGAAAAGGATCGACTTCAAACCGATTTAATGTTTTTGAACCGGACGGCAAGCGAGGGATAGTCGATGATCGCGTAATGGCCTTCATAAAACGGGCCCGGGTTGATGACCGTAGCCGTCCCCAACTTGACGGTTCCCTGCCCTTGCTTCGCCTTTCCACACAGGACCAACTTGGGCATAATCCTTTCAATCATTTCGTTGATCAAGAGGACGCCGCAGTGTTCCCCATCGGACAAATCCAGCCGACAGACGGGGGGCGAATAAAAAAGAAGTATTTTCTCCCCGGGAAAATATTCAATGCGCCGCAAGGCGAATTCCACCCATGTCCTTGAATATTGAAGGATAATTTCCCGGTTGTCCTCGCTGACCGTCATATCCCCGCCGAAGCCGGCCACCATGAAAGGGTCTTCCCGGTGCATCATTTCATGGGCCGGTTTCAGGTTGGAGTAAATGTGGGCGTAATTGTAGACCGTTTTAAAATAGTTGGCTTCGGAAGCGTCGGTACAACCGGGAACGGCATAAACTATCTTTTGGGTATCGGCCAGCGTTAGCAGGAATTGCTGCAGGTGCTCTCGATCCTGGTCGATTTCCTGTTTCAGGACCGGATTTTCCGAATCCGGCTTGCCGTGGAAACGCCGGGCCGTCTCGTATTCGGCAAGCCTTCTTTCACCCTTCATGGACCCGCCGCAATAAAAAATCATGTCCGGGTCCTCCGCTTTCACCAGGGCGGGTAAAAGCGGCAGTAATTCCGAGGCTCCACGGTAGTCGGCCAGGCATAAGAACTTCACGGTTACCCCCCTACCGAAACCAACTCGGGCGCCCAAGGGTATTTTTCACGATCCTTATCCGATGGATTCGCGGATTGCGGCATTCCCCGGGTTTGGCTACAATTCTAACCGAGTCGGCGAGAAGTTCAAACCACGAACCTCAAAGATCTGCATGCCCAAATTCCAAAATCCTTATTTCACCATGCCGGATGGAACGCTGAAACACATCAACCCCTTGACCGGCACCGAAGTTTGGACTGTTTTAGACCGGGCCCATCGCCCCCTTTACAACCGGACCGCGAAAATCCCGAAGCCCCTGGAAAAAGTCGAGAAGGAAAATTACTGTGATTTTTGCCACGCCGAATACTTCCGGACGCCTCCCGAAAAAGCCCGCTTGATCCGAACCAGCGACGGCCAATACCAGAAATTGGAGAAGCTCAACCCCGATTTGATCGAAGCTTCCCAGGCCCTTTTCCGCCGGATGGCCAATCTTTTCGAAATTGTGACGATTGATTACTGGGTCAAGAACCACGGTTTCAAACTTTCACCTTCCCAGTTCCAATGGAAGCAAAATTACCTGGGCCATTCCCGGGGCCTGGAACATGTCCTTTCCATCATCAACACCAAGCTCAAACTTTCCGGAAAATCGTCCGAGGAAATCGCCCGGATGGGCCCGGAAGAAAAGCTCAAGCTTTCGGATGCCTTTTTCGGCGGAGCCCACGAACTGGTGGCAGCGGGACGGCACTTCAAGCCGGGTGCCGAATGGGACAACGAACTTTATGCCTCCGGCGAAATGGACCCGGAGGAGCACTACCGTTACATGCGGTTCACCATCGACGCCATGGCCGACATTTACGCCAACAACCGTTACGTGCGTTACGTCACCATCTTCCAAAACTGGCTCCAACCTGCGGGCGCGTCCTTCGACCACTTGCACAAGCAACTGGTGGGTTTGGACGAATGGGGCACCTCAATCCAGGCTGAAGTTGACATCGTGCGGGAGAGCCC
>JAICXI010000117.1 GCA_025980505.1 bacterium
CGCTCCCTTCCATTTGGGGTCGGTGTCGGGAAAGTACTTCCCCATGTCCCCCAGGGCCGCGGCCCCCAGGATGGCGTCCGAAACCGCGTGGCAAAGGGCGTCCGCGTCCGAGTGGCCCGCAAGCCCCTTGTCGTGGGGGACGGTCACGCCCCCGAGGACGAGGGGCCTGCCCTCGCTGAAACGGTGGGCGTCATATCCGATGCCGATGCGGAAGTCCAAGGAAAACCCCTTTGGGCCAAAATTAAACCGCGAAGACGCGAAGACCCCCACGGAATCCTCGGACGGTTCCGGCGGGCCTTCACGGCTTCGCGGTCACTACCTCAGCCGTGGTACTCGCGGCTCTTTTCCCACCAAACCAGGTCCTTCACGTGCATCAGGTCGTCGGGGGTCGTCACCTTGAAATTCAGCAAGTCGCCCTCCACCACCCGCACCTTGACGCCCGCCGCCTCCACCACCGCCGCGTCGTCGGTCAGCCGGGAGGCCCGGGCCCCCAGTTTGCGGAAGGCCTTCTTCAGCACGGACAGCTTGAAACCCTGGGGCGTCTGTACCGCCCCGATTTTGGTCCGGTCCAGCGTTTTCTGGACGTGGTTGTTGGAAATAACCTTCAAGGTATCCTTTACCGGGATCACGGGTATGGCCGCGCCCGACCGGGAAGCGGATTCCAGCACCCGGTGGATGACGCCGGGGCTGACCAGGGGCCTTGCCGCGTCGTGGATGAGCACGCATTGCACGCCCGGCGGGACGACCTCCAAACCCTTCAAGACCGAATCTTCCCGCTCCGCGCCGCCCTTGGTCACGATGCCGGCCAGTTTCCAGCGGTAAATGGCCTGGATGGCCTGTTCCATGTATTCCTTGCGGGTCACGATGATGACGTAAGCCAGGCCCGGCACCTGTCGGAAGGATTCCAGGCACATGTCCAGCATGGTCCGGCGGTGGTCGATATAAAGAAAGGGCTTGGGCACCCGGCTTTTGAGGCGCTTGGATTGCCCGGCCGCCACCAAAATAGCGGCCCAAGTGGGATTTTTCCGGCGTTGGGTCTTTTTCATAAGGGCGCACAGTCTAACAAAAGCGGAGGTAGGTTTCCAGAAAAGCCGTCATGAAACGATTTTTCCGGTTAACCGCGGATTTTACAGGACTTTAATTCCCGGAGGGCATCGGCGGCGATCCACCCGGCGGAGGATTGGGGAGATTTTTGGATTCGCCGGGCTTCGGCCATGGCCGCTAGGTTCAGGCGCCGGTTGCGTTTCCCGATCCGGCGCAAAGCCCAGTTGACGGCCTTTTTGACGAAGTTTCTTCCGTCCCCGGATTCCCGCCGCACGACCGGCAGGAAGGACAAGAAAACCCCGTCCGGCGCCTTCCGATCGTGCGTCGCCAGGACGGCCATCAGGACGAAGCCGGCGCGTTTTTCATATTCCCTTTTCCGGCGGCTCCATTGCAGGGCCTTGGCGTAAGCCCGGGGCGTCCGGTCGAACAAATGCCCGCAAACCTGGTCGCGAAGGTCCCACGAATCGAATTCCCGGACCCATTTTTCCATTTGGGCGGAAGTCACCCGTTCGGGCGCATCGATGAGCGCGGCCAGGATGCGGGCCTCGTGGATCCCCGAATCCCAAAGTTTCAAGGCCAACGCGTGGTTTTTCCCGATGGCGCGCGCAAGACGGTCCAGCTTCGGTTTCGGGATTCCCAGGAGGTTCCTTCCCCGGATGCCGAACCGGGCCATGCCCTCGATATTGCGCCGGTTTTTGAGGGACTTGAGTTTGGAAAGGACCGCGGTGTGGGTCACCGGGGCACGAGGATGCCGATGGCTTCCGACAGGGTCTTGACGCCCAGGATTTCCATGGGCCCGTCCGGTAAAAGGGAGACGGCCTTCAAGTTGCCGTGGGGGATGACCGCCTGCTTGAAGCCCAGCCGCGCCGCCTCGGCCAGGCGGGGAGCGATTTGGGAGACCGCCCGGACCTCTCCGGACAAGCCCAGTTCGCCCAGGACCAGGGTGTCGGCGCCCACCGCCGTCTCCCGGAAAGAGGAGGCCACCGCCACGGCCACGCTCAAGTCCACGGCGGGCTCCACCACCTTGATGCCGCCCGCGATGTTCAGGAAAACGTCCTGGGAGGAGACGGCCATGCCCTGGCGCTTTTCCAGGATGGCCAGGATCAGGGCCAGCCGGTTGGGGTCGATCCCCGAGGCCCTCCTTTGGGGCATTCCGAAATTGGTGGGGCTGACCAGCGCCTGCACCTCCAGCAGAAGGGGGCGGGTTCCTTCCAGGCTGGCCGTAACGGCCGAACCCGGGCTGTGGACGAAGTGCGCGTCCAGGAAGGCCCGGGAAGCGTCCGCCACCTCCGCCAGTCCGTCCTCCCGCATCTCAAAGATGCCGATCTCCTGGGTGCTCCCGAAGCGGTTCTTGACCGCCCTCAACAACCGGTAATGGCGCTGGAGGTCGCCTTCGAAATAAAGCACCGCGTCCACCATGTGTTCCAGCACCATGGGGCCCGCGATGCTTCCTTCCTTCGTGACGTGGCCGATGAGGAATAGGGGCAATTTTTCCCGCTTGGCCAGATAGGTCAGCCGGGCCGCCGATTCCCGCACCTGGGAAACGCTTCCCGGCGCCGAGGTGATGTCGGCCAGGAAAAGGGTCTGGATGGAATCAATGACCGTTAGGGCCGGCTTAGTTTTTTCGATCTGGTCCAGGATGGCCAAAACGTCGGTTTCAGGGAAGATGAAGAGGTTGTTGGAGCGGATGCCCAGCCGCTCGGCGCGCAGCTTGATCTGCTGGGCCGATTCCTCGCCCGTCACGTAAAGGCACTTGCCCTGCCCTTGTTTTTGCAGGCGGGAAAGCCGGTCCACGACCTGCAGCAGAAGGGTGGATTTGCCGATTCCCGGGTCCCCCCCGATCATGACTGTTTCCCCAGGCACGATGCCGCCGCCCAGGACCCGGTCGAATTCGTTGATCTGGGTTTTGAGCCGGTATCCCTCGGCCACCTCGATCTCATCCAGGGCCACCGGCTCGGACGTTTCCGAAGGTTTGGACAACTTGCGGCCCCGCTCTTCCGAACGACCCCCGCCGACCGATTCCTCCACAAAGCTGTTCCACTGGCCGCAGGAATTGCACTTCCCCTGCCACCTGGGGGATTGGACGCCGCAGTTTCGGCAAACAAATTGGGTTTTAGTTTTGGCCATCACGCACCTATATAAAAATGAACCACAGAGTGAACGGAGTTACGCAGAGTAAATCAAAGAATGATCCTCTTAAGCCCTTTCTTCATTGAAACGACGTTGAAATTGAGGAGTAATCCGACACGATTGCCCGTAAGCCTCAAGTAAGTAAAAACCTGAGCCTCATGGATCGGTAAGATTTCTTCGACGGCCTTCAACTCAACAAACAAACATTCTTCGACCAGCAGATCGAGTCGAAAACCGATTTCAAGGCGGTTGGTTTTATAAACCACAGGCAATGGAACCTGTCTCTCAACTTTGAATCCCCTTAAAGACAATTCATGTGCCAGGCATTGTTCGTAAACGCTTTCCAATAATCCCGGGCCCAACGCCGAATGGACCTCCATGGAGGCGTCCACTACTTCCCCTGAGACCTTATTGATTTCCTCTAACGGAACAATTTTAATTTTCTCCATTTTCAATCTGCGTAACTCCGTTAACCCTGTGGCAATAGCCGTCTAATCGAACCGGTGCACATATCCGACCTGGAACGGGAAGGCCAGGGTGTTGGCCTTGTCGCCAGTGACCACGTCCAGTTCAAGGCCCAAATCGCCCACGTTCGCGTCCAACCCCAACCCGTAATAGGACCAATTGGTATGGGAAACCACGTTGCCCTGGCCTTCGGCGTGTCCTCCCACCAGGGACAGGTCGAGCTGGAAGGAGCGGTTTTGGACCAGCGTCTTGGACAAGTCGGCCTGGGCGCCCCAAAACTCCACCCAATAGCCCAGGGAAACCTTGACCCCGAACCCCGGCCAGTAATAGCCCGCCACGCCGTTGAAAACGGCCGGCGCGCCGAAGGTCAGTCCCAGCAGGGGATAGTCGGAAACCGCTGGCTTTCCGCCGCCCTCCTCGCGTTGGAGGTAAGTGATCTCCGACTTGTTGATCCTCACCTCGACGCCGTCCTCGATCTCCATCAAAACCGAAGCGGCATCCTCCTCCAGGATCTTCCCCCGGAAGGTCTGGCCGTCGTCGGTCAGGATTTCGGCGGAACGGGCCGGCACGCAAAGGAAGAGCAGGAACGCCACCAGCGCCCCCCTTAAGAAAAAGGCCATTCTTAGTTGTCGAGTCGTCATGGGGGACCGGTTTCCCTGGTTGGATTGAAGGCACTCGAGATTATACACATGTATACCTTCCAACACAAATAAAAAGGCCCCCGGGGGGGCCTTCGGTGCGGAAACTTATTGACCCTGGGTGGCCCCCAGCATCCCGGTGGCATCCATCTTTTTGTAATCCGCGGGGACCTGGAACAGCCTGTCTTCCGGCTTTTTTTCCTCGATGCGGGTGGCCGTCATGGTCATGTCGGACTTCCCCGACTTGTCCCTGTAAACCACTTTCAACGGGAAAAGGTCCTTGGCTTTGACGGCGGCGGCCCAGGCGTTCTTGGAGAAGGCGGTCCGGAAACGGCCCATTCCTTGGACCGCCCAAATGGAGGCCTTCCCGTCCTGCCCTTCGTACAGCCATTCCTCCACTTTTTTCCCGAGAATTTCGCCGGTCTTCCCGGTCCGGGTGACCTTTCCCTTCGCCTCCGCCTTGAGGTCGTCCTTCCCGTCGGGAGCGGCCATGTCCACAACCATCTTCTGCTCCGGCATCAGCATCACCATTTTGGAGGTGGTCAAGTCCATCAGAAGGGATTGAAGGTGGCCTTGGGACAGGACGTCCAAACGGATCTTGCTTCCGTTCACCAGGTAATGGACATCCTGGTCCTGCTTGCCTTGGGAGAGGACGTGGTAATCCACTTCCCCCTCGAAACTTACGGCGGTCCCCGCCGAAGCGGGAACCCATGCCAGGCAAAAAGCCAATGCCAGGAGCGCCCTTCTCATAGCCGGTCCTTTTCCAAAACCCTTTTTACTTGGACTTGCCCGTTTCGCCCTTGTCCGTGGCCGATGCGTCCGGCTTTTGATCGGGGCCATTCCAGCCGCCCATCATGTGCCCATGGCCGTCCATGGGACATCCCATGGAAAGGGGGCAGGAAAAAGGGTGGGTGCCGCAATAAAACCTGGAACCCGCCAGGCAAAGGGGCCCGATCAAGGAAACAACGATGATAATCCAACCGATGACCTTGCCCAACTTTTGGTTGCCGCCTTTTTCCTTCGCGGCCAGGGTGAGAACCCAATAACCCAAAGCCAACCCGATTAAATAAGCCAGAATCCGGTAAGTCACCACGTGAAGCCTCCTTGTTTTCCGATTTGACGGTTATTTTAGTCCATTCGGCCTTTTAAAGCCGAAGATTCTTTGGGGCCCCCAAAAGGGGCGCCCCAACCCCTACCAGCCGACCATTTGGCTCCCACCCAGTTGGAAAAAGAACTTGTAGCTGAAGGGGTTTCCCGCGTAAGCGGCCGAAAAGTCCGCCGGGGTCTGGTCGTTGGTGACCGAAGCTCCGGCCCGCAGTTCCCACCCGTCCCAAGCCGCCAATTGGCGGCTGTAACCCAGGGTGATGGCCGAAACCCACCGCCCCCTGTCCGGATCGGACAGGCCGGTGATTTCAAGCTGGTTGGGCGTGCGTTGCAAAACTTCCACCCGGGCAAAGACGCTGGTCTTGGCGTCCGCCAGGACGCCCTCCTCCAGCACCGAATTCAAGTAACCGGCGTTGTCGATGTGGGTGATGCCGCCATAAACAAGGGTGTTATGGAAGGTCCAGTTATCCGAGACCGGCGTGTGGGTGTAGAGGGACGCCGAATAGCGTGGGGCGTCGGCGATGCCGGGTTCGGGATTCCCCACGTAAGCGTAGGAAGCCATCAACAGGACTTGGGGCGATAATTCCTGCATGACCCGCAAGGCGTAGGAGTCCAACGGGCCCAGGGGCAGGTCCACCCGGGTGGGGTCGGGCTCCGCCCCGTGGAAAACCGAGGCTTCGATGTGCAAGCCGCCCAGCTTCAGGGATTCCCCCAGGACGGAGCCGGTGATATGGCCCACATCCTGGCCGATGTGGTGCCCCAAGGGCGTGTCCGGGTTCACCATGCCGGTCAAGCGGTGCATGAAGGCGATGGGGCCGTCGGTGGATTCGCCCCGGGGCGCGGCGAAAAGTTTCAGGTTACTCTTGTCTCCCGAATCCAAGGCGATGGTATCGCTGAGGGTCAGGCCCATGATGGGCGAACTGTGGGGATGCTGGGCGTCGACGAAGGGGGTCCCGTCCGCCCGGTTTTCGCCGATTTGCAAAAGCTCGGGCGTACCG
>JAICXI010000048.1 GCA_025980505.1 bacterium
ACAGAGGCACAGAGACGCAGCCCAAAAACATGAATTCAAAGCTTTTTGTTTAACTTTGCCTTCCTGTCCCTGTGGTGAAGGGAGGTTTTGTCGGAGGTTCTAAGTATAAGCATGGATGACCTTGGCGAAAAACCTCGAAACTTATAATTCATCCCTGACACCTTCCCCTCGATTGTTTCAATCCAGTAAAACTCTTGCGACAAATGGTCCCAATTTGGTTCTCAAGGGAGGATTTAAAGGCGATCGGGGTGGGACTGGGTAATAGTTTGGACAGCCGCTTGGGGTAGGCCTAGAATAATTGGCGTTAAGGGGAGCGGCTTTTTTCCAATGCGAATTGGAGCCGGAATGAATCTTGTTTCGAGAGGCCCCCCTTGAACACGCCCTGTCGGTTGTTTTTCCTGCTTTTGTCCGCCCTGGTCTTTGGTTTCTTGGATCTTTCCTGCGGAGGAAGCAACTCCGATCCCTCCGCCCCTCATAACGGCCCAAATCCCACCGGCACCTTCACGGCAACTTGGACGGCCACTTTGACGCCCCCGGACAGCCCGACCTCCACTTCCACGCGAACGGACACCCCGACGGAAACGAGGACCGCCACTTCCACTCCGGTCCATACTTCCACCCCGACAGACTCCATGACGGCGACGCCGATGAACACCGACACCCCGACGGATTCGATGACGGCGACTCCCACGGCTACCGCCACGGGCACCCCTACCCCCACGGAAACCGATACGGCGACGCCGATGGACACCGACACCCCGACGGATACTCCGACGTTCACGAACACGCCCACGGATACCCCGACCCTTACCTTCACGCCGACCCTGACGCCCTATTGCCCCAGCCCCGCGCAAGTGGGATGGACGGGGTCGGCCTTTGCCCAATGTACAAATCGATCGCTTCAAGTCAGCCAACTGGACCTGGCTTCGGACGGTTATCTGGTCGGTTTGTCCGCCTATCAATACACCGGGGACTATGGCCCCCTCTGCATCGCGCTTTATGACCCCAACTTTAATCTGGTCGTCCAGACTCCCGTCAGCCCGGGCGTTCCGGGATGGAACAGCTTTGACATCCCTCCCACATTCCTGCCGGCGGGAACCTATTGGATCGCGGATATGGGCGACAATGTCCCGGGGTTCAACGCCTGCCTGGGAGCGGCATCCTCCCCGGGCGCCACTGAATATATGGCCGGTTATTCAACCTTCGGCACTTTCCCCAACCCTCTTGTTTTGGAAAGCATGATGACGATAAGCAACCGGGTGTTGCAGGCTTACGCGAGCGTCTGCGCGCCTTAAAAACAGCCGAAGCTTTATCCTTTGAACCGCTTCCATCTCAGCAAAATAATCGGCCAGTCGTTCCCTAATCCCCCAACGGCTTGACTTCCATTTCGTTCAAGTCCTCAGGGTCCATGACCACGTTGATCTCACGGATCTTCCCCTTTTCCACCGAGAACAGGAAAGCGATCCTCGGCTTGCCTCCGCCGATCCAGGTGGTTCCAACCGAACCGTTGATGAGCGCCAACCGGGCGGCCAGGGCCCGGCCCTGAAAGGCCCCGGCGATCGTCTCCGGGCCCCACATTTCGCTTTGGAAGGGCGGGGCGCCCTTGTCCTTGTTGGCCGCGGTGATCTTGACGGCGGCCTCGTCCGCATAAAGCCGGATTTCGGGGTCGAGCAATTGAAGCAGGGCGTCGAAGTTTCCATCGCGGGAAGCCGCCAGGAAAGCAGCCACGACTTCCCGTTTTCGGGCCCCGTCCTCCCGGCTTTCCCCGCCTCCCCGGACCCGGCGGCGGGCGCGGCTGGCGAGCTGGCGGGCGGCTTCCCCGGACCGGCCCACGATGGGGGCGATTTCCCCGAAGGACAGGTCAAAGAGGTCGTGCAGCACAAAGGCCACGCGCTCGGCGGGCGTCAGGGTGCGAAGGACGATCAAAAGGGCCGAACCCACGGAGTCGGCCAAGAGAGCCTCCTCGGCCGGGTTGGCTTGCCGGGCGGCTTGGGGCATTTCCAAAAGGTTTTCCGGCAGTGATTCCTCCTTCCGGATCTTGCGCGACCGGAGCATATCCAGGCACACCCGGGCCACCACCCTGGTCAGCCAACCGCCCAGGTTCCCAATGCCGCCGGGATCGGAGCGGGTGAGGCGCAACCAGGCCTCCTGGACCGCGTCATCGGCTTCCCCATTGGAACCCAAAATCCGGTAGGCTACCGCCCGCAAGCGGGACCGGTTCTCCTGGAATTGCCTGGCCAGCCAATCGCTTTCCGTCATTTCCCACCCTTTACCCGTCACATTTTCCCATTTCCATCCGTCCTCTCAATGACGAACAAGCGGGGGAGGCCGTGACCGAAGCCGGTTTGTCCCATTGATTGCCTTAAAAGGGGGATTTATGTTATTTCTTTTGCGGATTCAACCTAAGCCGGGCCTGCACCGGCGGGAACGGGGAGGCGCTTCGTGAACATTCTCTTGTGGGGGCTTCAGGCCTTGCTGGCCTTGTGGAACCTGATCGGCGGCGGCTTCGTGGTGATGAATTACGAAAAAATCAGGGGGGCCTGGGTGGCCGATTTGCCCAAGGTCGCCTGGATCGCTTACGGCGGGCTCCAGGTCCTGTTCGCGTTGGGTTTGCTTTGGCCCAAACTCACCCCCCTCGCGGCGATCGCCCTGGCCTTGCTGGCCCTGTTGGGCTGCGGTTTGTTCACCCAGTACGCCGGGTTCCCGGGCCTGCTTTGGGGCGTGATCCCCGCCGCCTTGGCTGCGTTCGTGGCTTATGGCCGGTTTGTGCTGAAGCCCTTTTGAGGGAGACTCCCATGAGGAAGACGAAAAGCGTGCCGCCGGAAGGCAAGTCCCCTTCCCGGCTGATCGATGCGAGGATCAAGGAGCTGGGCGACTGGCGGGGCAGGACGCTCGCCCGGCTCCGCGCCCTGATCCGGCAAGCCGATCCCGAAGTGGTCGAGGAGTGGAAGTGGAGGGGGGTTCCGGTGTGGTATCACGCCGGAATGATCTGCACGGGTGAGACCTACAAGCAGGTCGTGAAGGTGACCTTCGCAAGGGGGGCGGCCCTGAAGGACCCGACAGGGCTCTTCAACTCAAGCCTCGAAGGGAACACCCGGCGGGCCATCGACTTCCACGAGGGCGGGAAGTTGGATGAAAAGGCGTTCAAGGCGCTCCTTCGCGCCGCCGTGACGCTGAACCTGTCCAGGGCCAAGAGCTGATGGGGCCGGCCTCAAGGTTGGGCCGGCCCTTGCCCAGGCGAGGCCCGGCTTGGCCGCCAACTCTTGCGCGGAAGGTTGGCGCAACCCCAGGATGAATGGAACCCAGTCCCCGGGGACCCGTTTCGTCTTCTTCGAGAGGTCCTTGTCCAAAAGGATGTAGTGAAAACCCCTCCGGAAGCCGATCTCGCCCTCGAACCGGCGTTTCCGGACGGTCCCTTTGACGAAATAACGGGAGTTTTTTCCCCAGGCTTTTGCGGGGTCAAAAGGCACATGGACCGCGATCAACTCCTTATGGCCCTGGAAAACCTTGGCTTCGAATTTCATTTTTTTCATGGTTCCAACCCCCTCGTTCGATAGACCGCCATGCCTTGGGCGTCTTGAACCCGTGGTTCCGATAGGACCTCACCGCGCCGGGATTGTCGGCCGGCACACCCAGGATCCCGTTTCTCCCCGAAAAAGCCCTTGCTTCATAATTACTGCATAATTATATTATAAGCGTGATACCGCTGGTGTTTTCATGGGACGCCGGGAAAGACAAGGCTAATCAAAGGAAACACCGAGTGTCCTTTGAAGAGGCAAAATCCGCTTTTTACGACGACAACGCCAGGATTATTCACGATCCCGACCATTCCAACGAGGAAGACCGGTTTATCCTTTTGGGGATAAGCTCCAGACTCAGGGTACTCCTGGTTTGCCATTGCTACCGTTCCAACGACCTGGTCATTCGAATCATCTCGGCGCGGAAGGCGTCGGGAAACGAAAGAAAACAATACGAGGGGGGTTTCGCATGAGGAAGGAATACGACTTTTCAAGTTCAAAGAAAAATCCATACTCCAAGATGCTCAAGAAGCAGATCACCATCCGGATTGAGGCGGAAACCATCGACTATTTCAAAAAGCTCTCAAACGCCGAGGGCATTCCATACCAAAACCTGATCAATATGTACCTTCGGGATTGTGTTCAATCCAACAGGAGACCCGTCCTTAAATGGGCCTGAGCTTTCTCACGGGCCCAAGCCGGATGATATAGATTCACCCCTCAACCATTTTCGTCATATAGACCGCCATGCCCTTGGGCGTCTTGAACCCGCAGCTCCGATAGGACCTCACCGCGCCGGGGTTGTCGGCCGGCATACCCAGGCTTCCCGGACGCCCGCTTTGCGCATCCAGGCCCCCGGCGCGCCCTAAGCCTTGCCCACACCTTGCCGGCGGGACCCCTTGCGCACGCCGATTTCATAGAGGAGGACCTCGTTTTTGCCCGCGCGCATCTTGAGGAAGTGGCAAAACAGGAAGCCCCGGACCCCGCCCTTGTCCCCGGCGGTCCAAAAAAGCGCCGAGGGATCGGGGAGGAAATCGCGGGCCGCTTTCGGCCCCAGGGTTCCAGGGGTTTTCCCCTTCCCGCCACGTCGAAGTCCGCGTCGGCACGGGCCAAGGCCCGCAGGAGAGGCCCGTCCCCTTCCTTCAATCGGCGGATTACAAGTTTCATGGAGGCAGTATAATTTCCGCGGGAACTATATACTTCAGTTCCCTGGGAAAAGGTTGGGGAACGATGCGCTTGGCGTCAGTTTCCAACAACCCCCGCTCCTTGCGGGAGCCCTTCGAGAGCCTCAGGAAAGAAGGGTAGGGGGGGTGTAGCGAAACCCATGAAGTCACCCTCACCCCGGCCCCCTCCCCGAATGGTGAGCCTGTCGAACCTTCGAGGGAGGGGGGATCGGCGTCCAATCAACTGCAAACCGACGCCAAGTACCTAGTTCCAAAAAATTTTGCCTTCATGCCGGTTTATCAGCCGTCATTGCAAGGACGACAAAGACGAGGTGAAACACATGACCCTCTCCCCCTTCCTCCTGGGCCGCGGCATGGCGGGCCGGGCTTTCCAGAAAAGCCTCGTCCTCCTCGCCCTCCAGCACCCGGACTGGGACATCCGTCCGGCCGTGGTCCTCGGGCGCGGGCGAAAATTGGAGTTCCCTCCCCCAACGCCCAACCCCCTGCTCCTCATCGCCAACCCCCACGGGCTGCACGCCCGGTCCATCCTGGAAGGGGTCCGGGCCGGGTTCAAGGCCATCGCGGTGGAAAAGCCCGCCTGCGTGAACCTGGAGGAAGTGGAGCTTTTAAAGCCGGTGCGGATTCCCGTGGCCGTGGCCCACGGCTACCGCCAGATGTGGGGCGTGCAGACCCTCAAGGCGATGCTGGAAGCCGGCGAGTTCGGCGAGGTGATTTCCATCGAGGGGCGCTACTGGCAGTCCTCCGCGGCGCAAAAGGCCTTGGACCCTTCCGCCCAACCCCATCCCTGGAAGAACGACCCGGCTTTAAGCGGCGGTTCGGACGCGCTGATGGATATCGGCGTGCATTGGGTGGAAGCGGCGGCCTTCCTCATGGGCGAACCCTCTTTCAAGGGTACGGCCTGGCTTTCCTACGCCAACGCCGAGTCGGCCCACCGGGACACCCACGTCCACCTGAACCTGGAATTTTCCAAGGGCCGCAGGGCCCTGGCTTCCGTCTCCAAAACCCTCCATGGGGCCGCCAACGATTTTGAAATCACCGTGGTCGGCGCGAAACAGTCGGGCACGTGGAAATTCATGGAGCCGGACGGCCTCTGGCTGGGCCGGGGCGGTTCCCGGACCTTCCTGCCCCGCAAGGAAAACACCCTGGGTTCCATGCAGCCGCCCTTCCACGGCCTGGGCTGGCTGGAAGGCTATCTGGAGATCCTGCGCAGGCTCCTATTGGAACTCCAGGGACAAGACGGCGGGAATTACCCCGAACTGAAGAACAACCTGAAAGTGCTGGAATCCCTCTTTTCCCTGCAACGGGTGGAACCGTGACTTCCTTCCTGGGATTGTTTCTCATCTCCGTGGTGGCCGGGTTCGTGGGTTCCATGAGCGGCATGGGCGGCGGCGTGGTGCTGGTGCCCGCACTGACCTTCGCGGGCTACGACATCAAGCAGGTCATCGGCATCAGCATCGTCTCGGTCATCGCCACTTCCAGCGGCTCGGCCTCCAGCTACGTGCGCGACCACCTGACCAACCTCAAGGTGGCCATGTTCCTGGAGATGTTCACCATCCTGGGCGCCTTCACGGGCGCGGCCATCACCTTGCGGGCCTCGCCCCGCCCCCTTTACCTGGGGTTCGGCCTTCTCCTGCTGGCCTCCTGGGCCACGATGTTTTCCCACCGGAAGGAACATTGGCGGCAGGCGCCGAAGGTGGACGATTTTTCCAAGTGGCTGGAGCTTTCGGGCGGCTACGTGGACCCTTCGTCCGACGGTGTGGTGCGCTACCAGGCCGTGCGCGCTTATTTCGGCGGGCCTTTGATGTTCTTCGCCGGGGTCCTATCGGGCCTGCTGGGGATCGGGGCCGGCGCGGTCAAGGTGCTCATCCACGACCTGGTCATGGGCCTGCCGCCCAAGGTTTCCACCACCACCAGCAACCTGGTCATCGGCGTCACGGCCCTGGCCGGCACCAGCGTGTACCTCGCCCACGGCCTTATCGACCCCGGCCTGGCCGCCCCGGTCATCCTGGGAGTGGTGGCGGGGGCCTGGCTGGGCACCCGGGTGCTGGTCCGGCTGGCCAACCACAAGGTGCGTTATTTCTTCCTGGTGGTCCTGGCCCTCTTGGGCCTGGAAATGATCGTGCGGGGGATCCGCCTGCCATGAAACCAGCGACCTCCTTCCCGCCGCCGTTCCGGCCTTCCTCGCTTCGCTTTGACAGCCTCATCGGCTCGCTCTTGAGGGCGGGGGTCGTCGGCAGCGTCCTGTTGGTGGGCCTGGGGACCCTGTGGCATTTGCTGAACACGGGCGAACCCGAACCCGGCTACAGCCTGGCGCCCGCCGACCTCTTCCAGTTCCTTTTGGAGAACTTCCGGGATTGGGCCTCGGGCGTCCTGCGGCCCCGCCTCTTGGTCAACAGCGGCCTGGCCCTACTGCTCCTGACGCCCTACTTGCGGGTGCTGGCCTCGGTGGTTTATTTCGCGGCCGTGGAGAGGAACCCCAAGTACGCCGGCTTCACGGCCTTCGTGCTGGCCGTGCTCACCTACAGCCTCTTCCTGCGGTAGCGCCGGAAGGTCCGTTTTCAATCGGTCGTTGCGGACCCCGGACGGGGCACCCTTTGGCCCGGTGCTTAACCCTTGAAAAAAAGGCGTTCAAAGCGGGATTATTCCCGCCAACCGGCGGGTCAGCGCTGGACCTTGATGTTGACCATGCCGTTCTTGAGCGACAGGTAGAGGCACACCCACATGGCCATGAGCATTTCGGGCCCGTGGGCCGCGGAAATGTCCCCCAGGTCCAGGATGTCCGTCCAGCCGAAGGACTTGAGCAGCTCCGCCACCTCGGCCTTGGCCGCCGGGTCGTTCCCCGCCATGAAGATGGAGTGGTCCCCTCCCTTGAGCATTTGGGGGTTCACCATGATGGGCGCCGCCACCGTATTGAGGGACTTCACCACCTTGAGGTTGGGAAAGGCCGCCTGGATGTTTCCCGCCACCGAGCGGGTCTGGCTGGCGAGCGCCTGCGGCATGCCCCGGCTGAAGTCCAGTTCGTTGGCCGTGTCGATCAGGACCTTGGGCCCCACCTGGCCCACCCCCGCGAGGTGGAGGGCCTCCACCGACGCCTGGCCGTGGGTGGCGTTGATGAGGAGCCCCCCGTGGGCCGCGGCTTCCTTGAAGGTAACCACCTTGGCTTTAGGGTCGACGGAAGCCAGCCATTCGTTGAGGGTTCCGGCCATGTTCTTTTTTTCGTCCAGCTTCCTCGGGTCCCTTGTGCCTAGAACCACGTCGTGCCCCAGTTCCACCAGCTTCTTTCCCAGCGTCTGCCCCACCACACCCGATCCGATGACGCCCACCTTCATGTCGGCCCCCCTTGTTAAATTATTCGTTGAATGGGGCCGGTATGGTACCGATGCCCATTTTCCTTCGGATGGCGCATCGGCACAGGCCGACCCTCCCCGTCCGGAATAACTAAGAACGTCGGCAAGTTTAAGAAGGGTTATTTGTGGAATTCAAGGCTCAAAGGAAGATTTACCCTGCGTGGATGCCCTCAAAGGGTCCCTTAAACCAGAATGGACAAATTGGTAATTAAATTTACAAATTGTCCATTCTGGTTTAAGCCACTCCCGTGGTTTAAGGACTTCTGGGAACAACCATCCTTCAATCGGCCCGGGAGTTCCCCTTTGTGGCCCTTTTGGGGCGGCGTCAAGGTCACGGAAGATTCTTTCTCAGGCCTGGCCTATTGGCGGAAAATTTCAAAAAAACAAGGGGGCGATTTCCTGGTTTACGCCGGCCGGGAAGACCCAAAAAGGTCGCGCTTCAAAGTGGTCGACTGGCAACAAGCGCCTCAAACCCTCAAAGAACCATAACCCACTTCAACCCTGAACCGAACCCAACGCGACTTTTTTAAAGGCCTCCGCGGCCGGGGACAGCCGGGCTTTCCGGCGCCAGGCCAGGGAAAGGGTGCGGGCCGCCTTGGGTTGGGAGACCGGGAGATAAGCCACGCCGGGAAACCTGGCCACCATTTGGGGCACCAGGCTGATACCCAACCCCGCCGCCACCAGCGCCTGCACCGTCTCGATGCCGCCGCTTTCAAAAACCACCCGGGGCTCCAGGCCCGCTTTGCGGTAGAAATCCAGCGTGATCTGGCGGAAACCGTGGCCCGCCTTCATGAGGATGAAGGGTTCCCCGGCCACTTGCTTCAGGCTGAGGATGGCCTTTCCCGCCAGCGGATGCCGGGCGGGCAGGGCCAGGAGGATCTCCTCCGTCAGGATCGTCCGGTGGTCCAACCCCGGCCTCAAGCCCGCCTCGTCCATGATGGCCAGCTCGATTTCACCTTGTTCCAGGTCCCGGGCCAGGTCGGGCGATGAT
>JAICXI010000301.1 GCA_025980505.1 bacterium
GATGATCGTGATGCCCAACGGCGTACACCGCCGCCATACCGCGCAAAAGCTCTACCGGGAAATCCATGGCATCCGTGTACCTTTCGACCTTGTCGTTGCCACACCGGAAGATTTTGAAAGATATGGGGACCATCCCTGCCTTATCTATAAGCAAGTCCTGAGTGAAGGCAAAGAAATCCATGCGGCGTGACGCCACCGGCGAATCCACAGGCGCCTGTGTTTCTCACGGCCCGGGTAAAAAGAGCATGTCCCCCAAGGCCTGGATTTTATGATTGTATATTGTTACCATATACATCGACCATGAGCCCAAACGAACTTCCCTTAAACTGCTTTGGGTTTGATTGGGATAAGGAAAACCTCGCCAAGAATTGGGAAAAGCATCGGGTTGGTTTTTGGGAGTGCGAGGAGATTTTCTTCAACCAACCCCTCTTGCTGGCCGATGACACGCGCCATTCCGGGGACGAGCGAAGATTTTATGCCCTTGGAAAAACAGACGCGGAAAGGCCCTTGTTCTTGGCCTTTACCGTCCGCGGGAGATTGATCCGGGTGATCTCGGCCAGGGACATGAGCCGGAAGGAAAGGAAGGCGCACCGCAATGCCAAAAAAAAAGATTCCAACCTTTAAATCGGAAGAGGCCGAAAGGGCTTTTTGGGCCCGGGAGGACTCGGCCGAGTATGTCGATTGGAGCAAGGCCAAAAGGGCCGTTTTCCCCCATTTGAAACCTTCTTTAAAGACCATTTCCTTGCGCCTGCCCTCCTCCATGATTGAGGAGTTGAAGGTCTTGGCCAACAAAAGGGACGTGCCTTACCAATCGTTGATGAAACTTTTTTTATCCGAGCGTATCACCCGGGAACTTTCCATGGCTTCCGGGCATTCAACCAAGCCCTAAACGGAACCTCGGGTTCAGGTTGTAGATTTTAGCTAAGAACTTATTTGCCTTGGCCCCGGCACCCGGCCCTTGAAATTCCCATCCCCCAAAAGGTTGTCCGCCCTAAACTATCCCCGAATACCCCATTGTCCTGGATTGGTCGAATTCGATCCCGAATCCATCTCCGGGTCATGCGGGTTGGCCTTGAGCTTGTGGAGGGTTCGAGTCCGGCCTCGGGAATTTGGCATGCGCTTGAGCGAAGCTTAGGTGCGCCATTTCCTCAAAAAAAGAACCCACGAACTTCCTACTGAGGAGTCACCCTGTCACCCCTTAACTGTCCTATCTGTTCGGGCCCTTTAGAGGCTTTCCGGCCCGGCGTGGACCCGCGGTGCTACTTGGAATGCGTGCGCTGCCGATTCATCCAATTGGAGGAAACCCACCGGCTTCCCCCCGAAATGCAAAGGAACCGGTACCTCCAGCACGAGAATAGCCGGGAAAATCGGGGCTACGTGGAGATGCTGGAGTCCTTCATCCAAAAGGGCATAGGCCCTTTTGCGGCTCCGGGCGCCCGGATACTCGATTTCGGATGCGGGCCGGAACCGGTCTTGGCGGAACTTCTGCGGGAAAGGGGCTATCAGGTGGATACTTACGACCTTTTTTTCCAACCCGACGAGGGTTACCGGGAGAAAAGATACGACCTGATCCTGCTAGTGGAAGTGCTGGAGCATTTGACCAACCCAAGAGAGGCCTTGCGGGACTTGGCCGGCCGTCTGGACCCGGGAGGGGTGCTTTCCCTGATGACACTTTTTCATCCGGGGAACCGGGCTTCTTTCGCCGGATGGTGGTACCGGAGGGACCCGACCCATGTGTCCTTTTTTACGGCCGGGACCCTCGTGGAACTGGGCCGCTCGCTCAACTTCACGCCCCTTTTCACGGACCCCAAGAACATCATGGTCCTGCAAAAAAACGGGGCCGGGCCACTGGAATATACTTCAAGACGTTAATCCCATAAGAGGCAAACGAAGCCAAGGCGCCTGGTCCCTTGGGTTGGAACCGGGCAGGCAAAAGATCCAACGGAGGGAGGCACAAGATGAGAAAAATCAGGATCATCGAACAGATCTCGCTGGACGGCGTGATCCAGGCGCCCGGCGGACGGAACGAAGACGGCGACTACCCTCACGGGGGATGGGCGATGCCGTTCTTCGATCCGGCCATCCTCGAGGCCATCCTTGAGGCGCAGGGCGGGAGATTCGACCTGCTGCTTGATCGCCGCACCTACGATATCTTCGCCGGCTACTGGCCGAAGGCCGAGAAAGGTCCGTTAGCGGACGGGCTGAACGCCGCGGCGAAATACGTCGCGACCCACAGGCCGGACAGCCTCGGATGGGGTCCGGTCCAGGACCTGGGCGCGGACATCGTGAAGGGGGTTCGCGGCGTCAAGGCCAAGGACGGCCCGGACCTGATCGTCTGGGGAAGTTCGACGCTGACGTCCTTGCTGCTCGGGCAGGGACTGGCCGACGAGGTCCTGCTGCTTGTCTGCCCGGTCTTGCTGGGCCGGGGCAAACGCTTCTTTTCAGACAGTGCCGATCCGCGCGAACTCGCCCTCGTCAGCACGAAGGCCGCGCCCACGGGCGTGCTCCTGAACGCTTACCGGCATGTTGGATCGCTGCGGACCTGATCTTTCGCCGCAAAACAAAGGGACCAGGCTGGAGTTCCCCGAGTTTCAGAACTTCTTCCCGTAAAGCCTCAGTGCGTTCAGGACCACCGTGACCGAGGAAAGGGACATGGCGGCGGCCGCCAGGGAAGGCGGTACGTTGGAGAAGACCGCCAGGGGCAGGGCCAGCAGGTTATAGCTGAAGGCCCAGAAAAGGTTCTGGCGGATCACGTTGAAAGTGGCGCGGGCCAGTTGGACCGCCTCCACGACCTTGGAAAGGTCCCCCTGGACCAAAATCATGTCGCCCGCTTCCTGGGCCACGTCCGTGCCGGTCCCCAAGGCCACCCCCAGGTCCGCGGCGGCGAGGGCCGCGGCGTCGTTATACCCGTCGCCCACCATGGCCACCTTGAGGCCTTTTTCCTGAAGCTGCCGGATGTACTTCAGTTTGCCTTCGGGGTCCATGTTGGCGGCCACATGGTCCACTCCCACCCGGTCCGCCACCCGCTTGGCCACCACTTCCCCGTCGCCCGTCAAAAGGTGCACCTGGGTCCCCAGCCGCTTGAGACGCTCCACCACTTCCCTGGCATCGGCACGGGGCGGGTCCTCCAAAACCAGGATGGAGGCGATCTTGCCGTCCAGGGCCATCAATGAAACCGTCTGCCCGCCCTGGCGGTAGGCTTCGATGTTGGCCCTCACTTGGGGCGAAGGCACGATGCCCTCGAGGGATTCGATGAAGGCCTTGGTGCCGATGGCCACCTGGTGGCCTTCCACAAGGCCCTGCAGGCCCGCGCCGGGCGTCTCCGTCACCTTCTCGGCCGTGGGCAGGATCAGGTCCAGCACCATCACTTCTTTTAAGATGGCCGACGCCAGCGGATGGTTGGTCCCCATTTCCAGGGCCGCCGCGTAACGCAGCAGTTTTTCCTCCTCCAAGCCGTCCAGGATCATCATGTCCACCAGCCGGGGTTTGCCTTCGGTCAGGGTGCCGGTCTTGTCGAA
>JAICXI010000106.1 GCA_025980505.1 bacterium
CTGGGCGTCGCCGATGGAAGTGCCTAAATCCGCCATGAACATGTTGGGCCCCGAGAAATCGCCGCCGCCCCTTTGAACGCCTTCCTCGGCCACGGCTTCGAAGAACCCGCACCCGTGCAGCATGAGCATGCGCATGGGCATGTGGGCCATGGGAAAGGGCATGGCCATCTGCATGTCCTCATCCCACACCTCCATGGGCCCCAAGGAAGCCGGGGAGGCGGGAAAGATGCCCCCGGCTTTCGGCATCCCCATCGAAGAATCCCCCTCCGCGTAGGAGCGGGGAGCCAGGGACAAGCCGAGCAGGCAAAAAAGCAAGACGATGCGTCTCATTTGAATCCTTTCCTTCAGCTTCAGCGGGGCGCCCCTTGGAAAGAGGCGCGGAAAAACAAGGTCCAATCGTCCGGGAAAGCCGGATTAAAAACAAGGCCTCTTTTCCGTTCCCGCGCCTTCGCAGGGGAAAACCCCTCCCCCGCCTTGAAACAAGCCCCCCAATAAAAATGACGGCTCAACACAACCGAGACCCAAAACCAGGAACTTAAAGATATAGTTCCCAATAAAAAAGCCCCGCCGGAGGAGCGGGGCTTTTTTATTTTAAAAGCAACGATTGTCAGCTCAAAGCTTATTTCGCGGGTGCGGTGGTCCCGGCGGCCGGCATGTTATCGAACAGGATCTGCATGGCCAGGTCCATGGCGTGGTCCGGATTGGAGCAATCGAAAATGCAGGGGTTTCCCGCCAGCAACTGGTAGGTTTCCGACGCCTTCCAAAACACTTCCCCGCTGGCGGCATCCACCCAGCGCAAAGCCGCTCCGCTGGTGTAGATATGGTGGTTATAGGTGGTTTCCTCGCTCCAGGAGGTGACTTCGCCGAACACGATGGAATCCGCATGGAAGGCTTGGCCCAGCCATGCCGAAACCTTCGGGTCGCAGATGCCTGCGGCGGTCCAAGTGGTGCGGTAACGCGTGAGCACGTCCAAAACCTTCGGGTTGGACACCATCATTTGCTTCACCTTGGCGGGTTCGACGATGCTGTCGAAACGGCCCGACTTTTGGAGATCGCCGACAACCTTGGCGTTGGTGGCCTGGTTCGCCGATTCCATTCCAATGCTGTTGGTGAAGGGCAGGACCACCACGGACTTGGGATGGAAGTCCGCGATTTTGGGACTGACTTCGGAAAAGTCGACCTTCGGGGTGCAACCTTCAACTAGAAAAGCGCAGACCGCCAACATCAATAACTTCCTGACCATTTCTTCCTCCTAAAATATAGTTTAATAAACCCCGTGGGCTTGCCCCCCGATTCCGACAACCAATACAGACCCCGGGTTGAAACCGACCTAACCCTTCACTTCCTGGCCTAAAGGTCAAATACACCCGGCTTTAAAATCGTTTTAACCCTTTTTAAAAACAGGAAGTCATTGCCAAATAATATACCAATTTTAGTCCGGAAAAAATTTTAATTTCTTTAAAAAATCCACTTCAAGGGCTTTTCCTGGGTCAGGATGGAACGGCCCCGTGAAGTCCCCACTTCGCTTTGGCGGGATTCCAGGTGAATGCGCTTTTTTTCAATGGAAATAACGTCCTCGTAATCCATGCCGCGCCGGAGGGTGCCGATGGTGGCCACAGCCCGCCGGCCGCTGGACAGGGTCACCCCCACCACGTAATTGCCGTCGGAACAAGGGAAGGAAAAATTCCGGCTTTCTCCGGGCTTGATTCCGCCCAGGTCGAAAACCTGCCCGCCGATCCGTAAGTGGCCCTCCACGATCGCTTCCCCGGCTTGGTTGGAAAACTGGACCTTACCCGTGCCGCCGCAGCCGGGAAGCAGCGCGAAGAGGCCAAGCAAAAGGGCGGGGAATGGGAAAAGAAGTGCCCCGGCGGCCCCCTTTATTTTTTCCACAGAAGCTTCCAAGGATGGGCCTTCAGTTCCTCCACCAGCCCCTTGATGTCGTCGGCCATGTGCTGGTCCTTGAGCAGGACTCCCAGCGAACCCTTCCCGTTATGGATGTCGTCGGCCACTTCATTCATGACCTTGAGGGTATTATCCAGGTTTTTCAGGGATCGGGTCACTTGCTGCTTGTTCAGCGCGCCGGTCAGGTCCGACAGGTTCTTGGAAACCTTCTGCGCGCTGGACACGATTTGCGTCACGTCGCCGCTGGACTTGGAGAGGTCCGCGATCATCTTTTCGATCTTAACCCGGCTTTGCACGGTCAAGGCCAGCAGGTTGTCCGTGGTCTTGTTCATGTTCTCGAAGGAGTGCAGGAAATTCTCCTTGGCTTTGGGGTCGCCCATCATCTTCTCGAAGGTTTCCAACACGTCGCCCAATTCGCTGAAGGTCAGGTCCAGGTTGTTGGCGTCCTTTCCATCGATCACGTCGCCCGGTTGGATCTCGGGGCCCGAACCCAATTCGGCCCCGATTTGGACGTAACGGGAGCCCAGCAGCCCCGTGCTGTAGAGGGACACTTGGGAGTCCCGGTGAAGCCGGATCTGGGCGTTGGTGATGAGGATGTCCACCAGGGCCGTGCCGCCGTAAGGCCGGATGTCCTTCACTTGGCCCACATCGATGCCGCCCGCGTATTTGACGGGGGCGTCGTCCTTGAGGTCCCCCAGGAAGTTGAAGGAAACGGAGTAAACCCTTCCCCCGCCCCCCAAGCGGAAGTTGTTGATGAAGAGGATGGCCACCATCAGGACGCTCAAGGAGAGGATGGTCATGAGGCCGACCTTAAACTCAAGGCTCCAAGCACGGTCATGGTTGACGTCGGGCATCTGTTAAAACCTCGAAATTCAATTTTAAGCCAAGGGGACTTTTCGGACTGAACTCGAAACCGAAAGGTCTTCTTGAATTCACAACCCAAAATTCCGGTCCGCTAGCGGACCGGCATGGGCCCCTCCACGCTCCCGGTCACGAACTGATGGACGTAAGGGTCCCGGCTGTCCTTGATTTCCTCGGGAGTTCCGGTGCCGATGATTTTTCCATCATATATCATGGCGATACGGTTGGCCACTTTGTAGGCGCTGTTCATATCGTGGGTCACCACCACCGAAGTGACTCCCAGCTTCTTCTGCATGTCGAGGATCAGGCCGTTGATGGCCTCGGAAGTCACCGGGTCCAGGCCCGAGGTGGGCTCGTCATAAAGGATGATCTCCGGGTCCACGGCGATGGCGCGGGCCAGGCCGACCCTTTTGCGCATGCCGCCGGAAAGCTGGGCGGGTTTCAAGTCCAACAAGTCGTCCTTGAGCCCCACCAGTTCCAACTTTTGCCGCACAACTTCCAGCGCCCTTTCCGTGGTCATCTCGAAATCCCGCAGGAGGCGGAAGGCCACGTTTTCAAACACGGTCAGCGAGTCGAAAAGGGCCGCGTATTGGAAAACCACGCCCATTTTCTTGCGCAATTCGTTTAATTCCACTTCCCGGAGCTTGCCGACCTCCTGCCCTTCCACCCAAACTTCGCCTTCATCGGGGGACAGGAGGCCGCCGATGTGCTTCAAGATGGTGCTTTTTCCAACGCCGGACCGGCCGATGATGACCAGCGTTTCCCCCGCGTAAATTTCAAGGCTGATCCGGTCCAGGACCTTCCGGTCCCCGAAGGACTTGGAAACGTCCTTGAGCTCGATGAGTTTTTTAGTGCCGTTCATCGCGGTTCCTTAAACATGCAGCGCCGTCAGGATGGCCGTCAGGGCGTAATCCGAAATGAGGATCAGCATGAAGGCGAAAACCACCGCGTTGGTGGTGGCCTTTCCCACGCCTTCGGCCCCATTGGTGGTGGCGAAGCCCTGGCGGCAGGCCACAATGGCGATGATGGCGCCGAAAAACATGGCCTTGATCAGCCCCCCCAGGATGTCCCCGGTCTCCAAGGAAGTCCGGGTGCTGTCGATATAGGTGAGGGCCGAGGTGAATTTAAGCGAACTGACGAAGAGGCCCCCCAACCATCCGATCAAGTCGGCGAAAATGGTCAACAGGGGAAGCATGAAGGTGAAGGCCAGGAAGCGCGGCACCGCCAGGTATTTGATCGGGTTGGCGGCCAGGGTATAGAGGGCGTCGATTTGTTCGGTCACCTGCATGGTGCCGATCTCCGCCGCCACGGCCGAACCCATGCGGCCCGCGATGACCATGCCGGTCAAAACCGGGCCCAATTCGCGGACCATGGACAGGGAGACCACCGAACCGATGAACTGGGAAACACCCTTGATCTTGGTTTCCAGCGTATAGCCGGATTGCAGGGCCAGGACCATTCCCGTAAAGAGGGCCGTGGTCACGGCCACCGGCACCGATTCCACGCCGATATACACCATTTGCTGGAGGATCAGCTTGCCGTCGAAGGGCTTCTTGAACATCCAACGGTGGAGGCGCAGGGTCAAAAGGACCATCTCCCCCATTTCCAGGATGTAATAGGAAAGGAACCCGCCGAGCCGTTCGATCCAGTATTTAAGTTTCATCCCAAGCCTTTTGAACCACCGAGTTACACAGAGTAAACAGAGCAAGGCATAAAGAAATATTTAAACGGAACCATGCACTTGACGGACCAAACCCGGTTCAAGCCGGGTGGAGAGGGTTTGTCACGTCAAGGACATGGTTCCCTATTTAAATAAGTAATTCTTGCCGTGCTCCGCGCGACCCCGTCAATTCCGTGTTTAATAATGTTTTAAACAACATAATAAATGCGGGGCCTTTTAAACACGGGGTTGCACAGAGTAAACAGAGCAAGGCATAAAGAATGGATTTTTGAACGAGAAGTTCCTGCCGTACTCCGCGTAACTCTGTGGTTCCATTCGATTTAATCGACATAAATCCGCGGCACACGCTCGCCCACGGCGCAAAGCAATTCATAGGAGATGGTACCCGCCCGGGCCGCCTGCTCTTCCACCGGTAAAAAGGCCTTTCCATCCCTGCCAAAAACCGTGGCCACGTCCCCCCTCTTGGCGCCCGGGACCTTGGAAACGTCCGCCATGGCCATGTCCATGCAAATGGTGCCGATCAAGGGTACCTGCTTGCCGTGGATAAGGCAAACACCCTTGTTGGAGAGGCTTCGAAGGAGTCCATCGGCGTAACCCATGCCGAGGGTGGCCACCGTGATGCGCTTCTTGGCCCTATAGGTGCGGCCGTAACTGACCGACTCGCCTTTTTCCAGTTTCTTAATATGGAGGATGCGGGTTTTCACCTGCATGACCGGCGTCAGTTTTACCCGGTTCTTCATTTGGGGATTGGGATAAACCCCGTAAAGGGCGATACCCGGCCGGACCCAGGTCCCCTTGGATTGGGGGTAATAAGTGATGAGGGCCGCGCTGTTGGCCAAATGGGTGGCAAGGGCCTTACCCGGGCGTTTCCCCAAGGGGTCCAGGGCCTGCCGGAAAAGGGTGATCTGCCTCCAGGCGTATTTGGGATCGGTCCAATCCGCGGTGGCCAGGTGGGTATAAACCCCCGCCACGTCAATGGCGGGGATCTTATTCAGGGTTTCGATTTTTTCCAGTATCTCAAGGGGCTTGAACCCGACCCGCGCCATGCCCGTATCGATCTTGGCGTGGACGGCCACCCGGAGAATCCCCAACCGCTTGGCCACCCGGGATATTTCCACCGCGCCTTCCACCGAGCTCACCTGGGGGGTCAGGCGGTTTTTCAGCAGGTCGGGGATTTGAGGGGGAAGGGTGGGGGTCAAAACCAGGATCGGACACCGAAGGCCCGCTTGGCGCAGCGCCACTCCTTCCCGCACGAAAGCCACGGCCAGGAACCGGGCCCCGGCCGAAACCAGCGCCTTGGAAACCGGCCCCAGCCCGTGGCCGTAGGCGTTGGCCTTGACCACCGGCAAGACCTCCGAGCCCTTGGCCAGCTTTTGAAGGGCCTTGAAGTTTTGCCGCAGGGCCTTGAGGGAAACCTCGGCCCAGGCGGGGGTTGAAGGGGGCGGCATCATAAGGACCCCCACAAGGATTCAACTTCGGATGCGCGGGCGCCAAAAACCGCATGAGCGTTTTCCACTTTTCCTTTTTTCCATCCCTGTTGATCCATGTTCATCGTGGCTCGATCTCGGTTGATTCGTGGTTTTTATCTTTCCGATACCTTCGAGGCCGATTCGAAGGTGGTGTATTCCCGTCGGAACACCACCGGCACGTTGTCCGTGGGCCCGTTACGTTGCTTGGCGATGACCAGCTCGTAGTTGAACCGGGGCGAATCGTCGCCCTGCTGCCCCGCGTTTTCCCTGTGGATGAAGACCACCACGTCCGCGTCCTGCTCGATGGCGCCCGATTCGCGGAGGTCGGAAAGGACCGGCCGCTTTTCCTCCTGGCCCTTCTGCGGCCGGGACAACTGGGAAAGCACCATGACCGGGATGTCCAGGTCCTTGGCCAGGGCCTTGAGCTGGCGGGAAATATAGGCGATTTCCTGCTCCCGGTTGTCCGTGCGGATTCCGGCCTGGATGAGCTGCAGGTAGTCGATGATGAGCAGCCCGATCCCGTGTTCCCGCTTGAGGCGGCGGGCCTTGGCCTTCAGGTCCAGCACCGTGATGGAGGAGGTATCGTCGATGAAAAGCTTGGCCTCGTAAAACTGGCCGGTGATGTTGACCAGGCGCCCCCGGTCGTGGTCGTTCAAATAGCCGGAGCGGGCCTTTTTCAGGTCGATGCGGGCCACCGAGCAAAGCAGGCGCAGGGCCAGCTGTTTGGCCGTCATTTCAATGGAGAAGAACCCCACGGGGATTTTTTTCTTGAGCTGGTTGGTTCCCATGCAGGCGTGCTGGGCGATGTTGAGGGCCAAGGAGGTCTTCCCC
>JAICXI010000500.1 GCA_025980505.1 bacterium
AGACCTGCTCCTCCTGCGGGTTCGGCCGGATGGCCAAGCTCCGCAGCTACAACTGGGCCAAACGGCACCGCTGACGCCGAAACGCTTCGCGTTTCGCCGAAGGCAAACCCCGGGGCCCTCCGGGCCCCAAGGGGGCGGGAGGGGCCGGTGGCGGTTGACATTGCGGCCGCCCGTGGAAAATGATGGTGACCGATTCGGGTGGGAAACGATAAAATCAAATCCGCGCCTATTTCGGCCGGGAGGAGTCGGGGTCCGATGAATTTCCAGAAAAACGTTGTTGGTTTTTTCCTGCTGCTGGCCTTGGGGGCGGCCCTGGCCCTCCAAGGCTGCGGCAGCGAACCTCCGCCTGTCCCGGTGAAACCCGGCGGGCTCCAGGTGGGCGACCGGGCCCCGGACTTCGCCCTGATGGACAGCACGGGCCACCTGGTGAAGTCCTCCGACATCCAGCCCGGCTGGTACCTGGTCGTCATCCTGTACCGGGGCTCCTGGTGCAGCGCCTGCCAGAACCAGCTCCTGAATTTGAAGGACGATTATCCCAAGTTCACCGCCGCGCACACCGCCCTGGTGGCCGTCAGCGTGGACCCCATCGAGGACTCGGCCAACTTCAACAACCAATGGCGTTTCCCCTTTCCGCTGCTTTCCGACCCCCAGTTGCAGGTCATCGACGCCTTCGGGGCCCGGCACCCGCATGGCCACGGCAACAAGGACATCGCCCGTCCCACCACCCTCATCATCGGCCCCGACAAGATCATCCGCTATAAGTACATCGGCAGGGACCCGGTCGACCGTCCTTCGGATGACGAGATCATCTTCACCATCCAACAGCTGGAAAAACAAAAGGCGGCCGGGCAAAGAAGTTGAACCGCGGAAAAGGGTTGCCGGTGGTCGGTTCCCGGAAGAACCGTGAAATCCACCTTGGTTCGGCCTTGGGTTCGACCGCTGGCTGACAACCGACAACCAAGAACTGGGAACGGGCGTCCATGAAAACCGGCTTTGAGGCGAAAAAAGGCCGCACGGGCATCCTGCTTTTGCACGGCTTGACGGGCACGCCCTCCGAGGTCCAACCCCTGGGCGATTACCTGGCGGAAAGGGGTTATTCGGTCCTGGGCCCCTGGCTGAAGGGGCACGGCACCACTCCCCGGGACCTGGCCCGCACCCGCTGGCAGGATTGGGCGGAAAGCGCCAGGGAGGCTTTGGAGGAACTCCGCGGCCGGTGTCCCAAGGTTTTCGTGGGAGGACTTTCCATGGGTGCGGACCAGGCGCTGCACTTGGCTTCCCATTTCCCCGTGGCGGGTGTGATTTCCATGGCCGCCCCCCTCCGCATCCCCGATTTCCGTTTCAACGGCATCGCCTTTTTCCGGCTCCTGCAGTGGCGTACCTCCAGCCTGACCGGCGGCATCCTGGACCCGCAGGCGCCGCCCCACCTGACCTACCCCTACGTGCCCACGAAAAGCCTGTATGAACTCAAAAAACTCATGGACCACGTCCGGGACGACCTGCCTTATGTCACGGCCCCGGTTTTGGTGGTGCAGGGCCGCAGGGATTCCATGGTGCCCCCTTCC
>JAICXI010000404.1 GCA_025980505.1 bacterium
CTCTTGGACGACGTCTTTGACATGAAATCCTCTTTTGACCCGCGGCCCGAGTGGGACGCGCCGGGATTCGGGACGGGTTGGGCCCCGGCCGTGGACGTGGAGGAAACCAAGGACGACTATATCCTCCGGGCCGAGATGCCGGGATTGAAGAAGGAGGACGTCCGGATCTCGTTGACGGAAAACATTTTGACAATATCGGGCGAAAAAAAGATGGACTCCAGGACGGACGACAAGAGGTACCACCGCCTGGAAAGGGCTTATGGGTCCTTCCAGCGGAGCTTCTCGTTGCCCGCGCCCATCAAGGCGGACAGGATTTCCGCCGGCTTCAAGGAGGGGATGCTGGAGGTCAGGGTCCCCAAAAGCGAGGAAGCCAAGCCCAAGGAAATTGAGATCAAGGTGGAATAGCCTTCCGCCCGTTGGATCCCTTGAACAACCCGGAAACAACCGGGCGTTTTTCCGGAATATCGGGGTTTTCAAGCGGTCCGGCCCGGCGGCCGGGCCGCTTTTTCATCTCCTCCTAATTTTAGGGGAGAGGTTGAAAACATCCTCGGGCGCTTCGTCCTCCGGACAAGGCAAACTTAATCGTTCGAAGGGGTCGGACGGTTCCGCGGGAACCCGCACCTTCCTAATCCTTCGGGGGACGGCATCCAACGCCAGTTCCAAGATGCCTTTTGGGAGGTGGAAAGGTATAATCTTCCCGTCGATTAAGCCTCATCGGTTCTTCCTCAAACGCGGCGGTTTGAAATTCCACCAAAATCTTTTTGGTTTTTTGTGCCGGTGCATGAAAGCATTTGAAAGCGGATGGCGGTCAGGGATAAACGCTTACACCACCTAGAGGAGTTTCCATGTCCGTGACGATTTACGATGTGGCCCAGAGAGCCGGCGTCTCCATTTCAACCGTTTCCCGGGTCTTGAACAACAACCCCAACGTGCTGGAAGACACCCGGCAAAGGGTCTTAAAGGCCATCGGGGAGCTCGGCTTCAAGCCCAACCCCATCGCCCGGGGCTTGGTGGTCAAGCAAACCAACCTGGTGGAAGTCTGCTTTTCCTGGTCGGGATACCAGATCAACCTCCAAAACGCGTGGTACTCGGGGATCCTCAACGGCATCAACGAAGTGGTCCAGGAGAACCGGTTCGGCCTGCTCATCAACACCATTTCGGGAGTCTTCGACCCCCAGGAAGTCTACCGCCGCGTTTTCCATAACGCCGTGGACGGCGTGCTGATGGTTTCCCCTTACTTGACCGAGGACGGCATCCTGCAAATGAAAAATTACAGGGTCCCGGTGATTTTCATCGGCTGCCGGGTCAACGACCCCCAAATCGATTACGTGGACAGCGACAACATGAAGGCCGCCGCGGAGGTGGTCGACCACCTGGCCAAATTGGGCCACCGGAAGATCGCCTTTATCACGGGGGAAGTGGAAACCTCCCGCAACGCGGCGGACCGGCTTTCGGGCTTCCGGCAGGCCATGAAGAAGCAAGGCCTTCCCTTGCCGCCGGAATACGTCGTCCAGGGCAATTTCCTGAGGCCGTCGGGGGAACAAGCCATGGGAAAGCTCCTGGCCCTGCCGGACCGTCCCACCGCTGTTTTCGCCTCCAACGACCTCATGGCGCTGGGGGCCTGGGATGAAGCGGAGAAAGCCGGGTTGACCATCGGGGGGGACATCGCCATCGTGGGCTTCGACGACATTGCCGAGGCCTTCACGCCGCCATATTCGCTGACCACGGTGCGGCAGGACTACCGGACCGTCAGCGTGGAAGCCACCCGCATGTTGATCGAGAAAATCCAGGACCTGGAACATTGGAAGACGCGCCAGGTGCTGGTGCCGACCCAATTGATCGTCCGCCAGTCCTGCGGTTCCAAAAAGAAATGGTTTTAGCGGACGACCCCGGGCAGCTTTAAAACCCGCCTTTTAGGCCGCACCCTTCCGTGGCGGGGGAAAAGGCCGGTGGGGTGGTGGGTTCTAAGTTGCAGGAGCCCGGACCCACTGATACAATGCCTTCGCTTCGCCTCTAACCCGCCATACCAGGACATGACATGCGTCAAGTAATGCAAATCCTCGGCATCCTTCTTTTGCTGGGCCTCCTTTACGCCATTGCGGTGGGATTGGGCCTCACCAACTCCTTCAAACACCGCAAAAGCAACGTCAAAAGCCAGATGATCACCGATTTCGAGTATCCCAACGACGATTTCGACTGGACCACGGGCGGTTATGTCAAGATGGAGCCTTCCACCGAAAACCAGACCCACGGCAAGCGCTCGGCCAAGTTGACCTTCTTTTTGGCCAGCCAGTTTTACCCCACGCCCACCCCGGGAGCCAACTGGGCGCCCCAGGTCGTCATGGACACCGATTCGGTGACCCGCCTTCCGGTTTATGAGTGGCAGGACTACGCCAACCTTAAAATGGACGTTTTTAACGACCAGGCCCAGCCGGTCACCTATTCGATCGAGGTGGCCGATTCCCACGCCTATCTTTACCGGAAGTCGGACGTCCTCACCC
>JAICXI010000038.1 GCA_025980505.1 bacterium
CCAACAAGGACGACGTGCGCGCGGGCGTCATCGCCTATAAGATCGCGGCCCACGCGGCGGACCTGGCCAAGGGCCATCCGGCCGCCCAGCGCTGGGACAACGCGCTTTCAAAAGCTCGATTTGAGTTCCGCTGGGAAGACCAGTTCAACCTCAGCCTCGATCCCGAGACCGCCGAGCACTACCACGACCAGACCCTGCCCGCCGAAGGCGCCAAGACCGCGCACTTCTGCAGCATGTGCGGCCCCAAGTTCTGCAGCATGAAGATCACCCAGGACGTGCGGGACTACGCCCAGGCCCAGGGCCTGACCGAGGAAAAGGCGTTGGAAGCGGGCATGAAGAAAATGTCCGAAACCTTCGTGGAATCCGGCGCGGAGATTTACCAGAAGGTCTGAGAATCCCCCGACCCTTCCGGCCCTCCCCATCGGGTGAAGACCGTTCCTTGAGGGCTGCCGCCCTTTCCCCTTCGTGTCGCGGCGTGGAAACCTGGGCGAAGGTTTCCTTGGATTCGTACCGTCGGTTAAAGGTGTCCCGTGAAGGCTCCCCTCGTTTTGATTCCAGGCCTGGGCGCCGACGAGCGTCTTTTTTATCCCCAACAAGCGTTCTTCCGGAATTCCATCACCCCGCACTGGCGGCTACCCAAAAACGGTGAAACTTTGGAGCAGTATGCCGAGCGTTGGGCGAAGGATTTGAGGCTCCAACCGGGGTGCGCGCTGGCGGGAGTCTCTTTCGGCGGAATGGTGGCTTTGGAAATGTCCCGCTGGGTCAAGACCGAGGCCGTTTTCCTGATCGGCAGTTGCAGGGATCCGCACAGCATCCCCTGGGGATTGCGGAAGGCGGGTCTTCTCCCGACCTGGCCTTGGATGAGCAAGGGTTTCACCAAAGCCTTTCCCTCAACCGGAGCTTGGTTGTTGGGCGCGAAAGCGGTCGGCGAAAGGGAGCTTTTGATCCGAATGTTCCTGGAAACGCCGGACTTTTTCCTCCGATGGACGGTCCGGGCTATCCAAGGTTGGGGCGGTTACCCTGGGGAACATCCTTGGGTCCACCACATCCATGGGGAAAGGGACCGATTGATTCCGGTTCGAAACGTCAAACCGGATCAGGTCATCCCGGGGGGAGGCCACCTGATCAGCTTAAGCCACGCGGGGGAGGTGAACCGATTCATCGCCGGGCGTTGGAGGAATGGGGCCAATAAAAAAGGCCGCTCCCCCCAGGGAGCGGCCTTGAAGTGACCCGGCTTCTTAGTTGACCAGCTTGTTTTCGGGACGCTTGGGGGGGTCGTTCGCCGGGCGGGTGGCCACCGGCGGGTTGTTCTTGTAGGAGGGGGCCAATTCGGCGTTGATCTTGGCATACTCCGGGTCCTTGTCCGCGCCTTCCACGATGGCGCCGATCGGGCAGGCCGAATAGCAACTCGTGCACTCCGTGCATTCCTCCGGGTCGATAATCATGAAAGCTTGATTCTTGTATTGCCCGGGGTGGATGCAGTTGACAGGGCACACATCGACGCATTGCGCGTAAACTTCGCCCAGGCACTTCTCGGTAATGACATACGGCATGATTTGCCTCCTTCGATATTCACTCTCCCGTTCCCGGGAGGCGGTTCAAACGAAACCCCAGCTCCAAAGCCACGTTAGTTTAGAAGAGAGGCCCTTTCTTTCGCAAGGCCATTTTTGCTTTTTTTGGCGATGCCGCGCGATCCAAATGGGGTCTTTACGGAGCCGGGGTGAGATGGTAGCTTGTGACTGCCTCAAGCGCTTTACCGTTCACGGGTTCTTGGGGCCGATGGGGGATCCTCCAAACCGGTTGAAATGCGGGTCCGACCCAATATTGAAAGCTTGCCAACCCATCCTTAGATTTTCCTAGCAAATCACCCCAAGGCGAGCGGTCACGAAGGAAAACATGGCGGGTAAGAAAGATTATTACGAGTTGTTGGGCGTTCCCCGGGGGGCTTCCCCCGAGGAAATCAAAAAAGCCTACCGGAACATGGCCAAGAAGTTCCATCCGGACGCCAACCCCAACAATAAGGAAGCCGAAGAAAAGTTCAAGGAAATCAACGAGGCCTACGAAGTCCTTTCCGACCCCCCGAAGAAGGGCGCCTACGACCAATTCGGGCACGCGGGCGTGGGGGCCGGGGGGCCGGGGGGCCGCGGTGGGGGAGGTTTCCGTCCCCAAGATTTCGGCAATGCGGCGGACTTCGAGGATATTTTCGGGGATGTTTTCAGCAACTTCTTCGGAGGCCAGTCGAGGCCCGGCCGTTCCCAGGTGCAGGAGGGCGACGACCTCCGTTACGATTTGAAGCTGACATTTGAGGAAGCGGCTTTCGGGACCACCCGGGAAGTCAAAGTCCGGAAATTGGCCACTTGTGAGTCCTGCCACGGTTCGGGGGCCAAACCCGGTTCGGGACGCGTGGTTTGTCCCACTTGCAAGGGCACGGGCCAGATCCGGTCCAGCCAAGGGTTTTTCACCATTGCCCGCACTTGCGGCCGTTGCGGGGGCCAAGGCGAGATGCCGGGCAGTCCTTGTCCCACCTGCCGCGGCAACGGCCGGGTGGAAAGGGAGCGGGTGATTTCGGTAAAGGTCCCCGCCGGAGTGGATGAGGGTTCGCGCCTGCGCCTGCGCGGCGAAGGGGAAGCGGGAGTGAACGGCGGGCCGGCGGGCGACCTTTATGTCTTCCTCCACGTGGAGGCCCATGATTTTTTTGAAAGGGAAGGCGGCGACCTGCATTGCGAGGTCCCCATTTCCTTCGTGCAGGCCTCATTGGGCGCGGAAATCGAAGTGCCGACTTTGGAAGGGCCCGTCAAAATGAAAATACCGGCCGGTACCCAATCGGGCAAGGTCTTCCGCTTGAGGGAAAAGGGCTTAAGGACCCCTCAAAGTTCGGAAGTGGGCGATCTGCTGACGACGGTGGTGGTGGAAACGCCGACCGAATTGAACGCCAGGCAGAAAAAACTGTTGGAAGAGTTCGAGGCCCTTTCGCAGGAGGGTAACACCCCCGAGGTCCACAAGTTCATGGCCAAAATGAAAAACCTTTTTACCCGCAAGAAATGAGCCTGGATTACCGCCGGAAGGGCCCTTTCGCCCCAAGGGAGACGGCATGAGTTTCGTTCCGCGGCTCTTCCTGCCGTCCATCGCCGAAGGCCAATCGGAAGTCGCCTTGGACGACTCCGCTTCGCATTATTTGACGAAGGTTTTACGGCTGGCGGAAGGGGACCCTTTTCTGGGTTTCGATTCCCGGGGCTTCCAATACGACTTGAACTTGAAAAAATCCGGACCCGGACCCGCGACTGCTTCGGTTTTGAGGCGCCGGGAAAAAGCCCGGAATGACTCCGGGGTCTTCCTGGCCTTGGGCCAGGGGTTGCCGAAAGCCGCCAAGATGGATTTGATCCTGCGGCAAGGCACGGAAGTGGGCCTCCACCGGTTCATCCCCCTCGTCACCCAACGCAGCATTTCACGCCCCGATTCTTCCCAATATGGCCATAAAAACGACCGCTGGCAAAAGATACTGGTGGAAGCCTGCCGGCAATGCGGACGCGACGATGTGCCTCGGCTGGATCCCCTGACCCAATGGGAAAAAGGGCTGGAGTTGTTCCGCGAATTCGACCTGGTTTTGATGCCTTATGAAAAGGACGCCCCCGTCCTTAAAACGGTGTTAGAATCAGCTCCAATCGCCGGGAAAATATTGGTCCTTATCGGTCCCGAAGGCGGTTGGGACCCGGGAGAAATACGGGAGGCCCAGCAAAAGGGCGCGGCTCCGGTCCATTTACCGACTCCCATCCTGCGCACCGAAACGGCCGGTGTCGTCGTGGCTTCCATGCTTCAGTATTATTTCAATTCAACTCCGGGTGGAGCCCCATGAAATCCCCCAAGCCCCCTTTTGAAATCACCGGTTCCAGCCAGATCGTGTTCATCCTGGGCCGCCCCTTGGAGCATTCCCTTTCACCCCTGATGCACAATGCCGCCTTCCGAAATTTGAGGATGCCCTGGCTTTACGCACCATTGGAAGTTTCCAGCGGACAGTTGGAAGCGGCCGCGGGCGTTTTGCGCGGGTGGAACGTGCGGGGAGCCAACGTGACGGTTCCTTACAAGCGGGAAATCATCCCTTTCCTGGATAAGGTGGAACCGGAGGCGAAGCGGCTCGGGTCCGTCAACACCATTTACCGGCGGGGACCGGAGCTTTGGGGGGCTTCCACCGACGGGGAAGGGTTCCTCCGTTCGTTGGGGGGGTGGCGGAAGAAGCTCAAAAACTCATGGGGGCTTCTGGTGGGCGCGGGAGGTGCGGCCAGCGCCGTGGCGGGAGCCTTGGCCGGATGCGGCGTCAAAGGAATCCATATCGCCAACCGCTCCCGGCAACGGGCGGATCTCCTGGCCCGATCCCTTCAAAAGAATTTTCCCCGCTTTGAAACCCGGGTCCTTTCCACCGCACAAGCGGAAAGCCAACTGGGGCGTTTCGATTGGATCATCCAAGCGACATCCCAAGGCTTGAAAAAGGGGGACCGTTCCCCGCTTTCCCTTCGAAATGCCCGGCCTTCGGCCTTTGCGGTCGACGTGATTTATCATCGGGAGACGGCCTTTTTGAAGGAGGCGAAAGGCTGCGGGCTGGTTTGTCGGGGAGGGATGGGGATGCTTTTGCACCAAGGCGCCCTTTCCTTCGAGCGCTGGACCGGAAAAAAAGCACCCTTGAATGTCATGCAGGAAGCCTTGGCCGACCATTTATCCCGTTCTTGAACTCCCGCAAAGGGTCCCGCCCGGGACAAACGTTGACTTCATTTTTTTTCGAATTTATACTTCCTTCGTGAGGCTGTCTTACCCAATCAAACCCAACCCCTCTGAGGTGTTCAATGCCTGAATCCATGAAGAAGCGCCTGGGCGAGATGCTGGTGGACGAAGGAATCATCACGGAAGAACAGCTTCAAGAAGCCCTCCATGAACAAAAAATCAAGGGCGGGCGCCTGGAAAAAATCCTGATCAGCCAAGGGTACGTCACCCAAGACGTCATCATGGCTTTTGTGGGCACCCAATTGGGCATTCCCCACGTCAGCCTCAACGAGATCGGTGAAATCCCCAACGACGTCGTTTTTTCCGTCCCCGAATCCATCGCCATCAACCACTGTCTCATTCCCATCGTCAAAAAGGATAAAAGGCTGACCGTGGCCATGGCGGATCCCCTCAACGTATTCGCCATCGACGACATCAAGATGATGACCGGCTTCGAAGTGGACCCGGCCATCGCCAGCGAAACGGAAATCAAGGCCATGCAGGCCAAGTATTACGGGGCCGCGGCCGGCGGGGGTGGCGCGGCCGGCGGGGGTGGCGAAGCCGGCGGCGACATGCAGGAAATCCTGAACTCCATGGGTGGGGAAAGCCTGGAGGTCATGGAAGAAAAAGCGGAAGACATCGATATTTCCAAGCTGGAAGCCGCGGGCGAAGACGCTCCGGTTGTCCGCCTGGTCAACCTTATTTTAACGGAAGCCGTCCGTTCGGGAGCCAGTGATATCCATGTCGAACCCTATGAAAAAAACCTGAGATGCCGGTACCGAATCGACGGCGTCCTTCATGAAGTGCAATCGCCGCCGAGGTCCATCTCGGCCGCCATATCCTCCCGCATTAAAATCATGTCGTCCTTGGACATCGCCGAACGGCGCCTGCCCCAGGACGGGCGCATCAAGATCAAGGTCCTCGGCAAAGAAATCGATTTGCGCGTTTCCATCTGCCCGGTCCAATTCGGCGAAAAGATCGTCATGCGCATTTTGGATTCTTCCAACCTTTCCTTGGACCTTCCCAAGCTCGGTTTCGAAGACGATATTTTGCCGAAATTTGAAAAAGCCATCGTGGAACCCTATGGCCTTGTTTTGGTGACGGGGCCCACCGGGTCCGGGAAATCCACCACCCTTTACTCGGCCCTCCATTACATCAACAACCCGGACGTGAATATCTCGACCATTGAAGACCCGGTGGAATACAACCTTCCCGGCATCAACCAAGTGAATGCCAAGGCCGGTATCGGGCTGACCTTCGCCGCCGGGTTGAGGTCGTTTCTGCGGCAAGACCCCGATATCATCATGGTGGGTGAAATCCGCGACAAGGAGACGGCGGAAATCGCCATCAACGCGGCCTTGACCGGCCACCTTGTTTTTTCCACGTTGCACACCAATGACGCGCCGGGGGCCGTAACCCGCATGGGTAATATGGGCGTGGAGCCCTTTTTGATCACCTCGACGGTCCATTGCGTCGTGGCCCAGCGCTTGTTGCGCCGGATCTGCAAGGATTGCAAGGAAACCTATGAGGCCCCGCCTGAGGTCCTGGATGAGTTGGGCTTGAAACCCGCGGCCGGCGAAACCATCACCTTACACCGGGGCGTGGGATGCGCGACATGCTCCAACACCGGTTATAAAGGCCGTATGGCGATCCATGAGGTTCTCATGTTGAATGACGATTTTCGGAAAGGGGTCTTGCAGAGAAAATCCGCGTCCGAACTGAAGAAGGTCGCCCGAGAAGGCGGGATGCAAACCCTTCGGGAATGTGGAGTTCGGAAGGTCCTGAAGGGGATGACTTCCGTCGAAGAGCTCTTGCGTGTCGCCCACGCGGACGAAGAAGAATAAAAAACCATCAATCGCTGATAGCTAAAGGAGAAAAATAGACTTTATGGTCAATATCGACACGCTGTTAAGGCTGATGTTTGAACGGGGAGCTTCGGACCTCCATATCACCGCCGGCGCCCCGCCGATGCTTCGGATTGACGGCGTGATGACCGCCACCGAGTACGAGAAGTTAAGGCCCGAGACCACCCAACAGTTGATCTACAGCATCCTTACCGATGAACAAAAGGAAAAGTTCGAGAAGGACAACGAGTTGGACGTCTCTTTTGGCGTTGAAGGAGTGGGCCGCGTCCGCATGAATGTTTACCAGCAAAGGGGCGCGGTGGCTGCGGCCCTCCGGAACATTCCCACCACCATCCGCACTTTTGAAGACCTCAAACTTCCGCAGATTGTGCAAGACATCGTCAAGCTGCCCAAAGGGCTGGTCCTGGTCACCGGACCCACCGGTTCGGGCAAGTCCACGACGCTGGCGGCGATGCTGGATTGGATCAACACCAATCAACAACACCATATTATTACCATCGAAGACCCCATCGAATACGTTCATACGCACAAGTCCAGCATTGTCAACCAGCGGGAAGTCGGAACGGACACCCACACCTTCGCCACCGCGCTGAAATACGCCCTCCGGCAGGATCCGGACGTCATCCTGATCGGTGAAATGCGGGACTTGGAAACCATCAATGCGGCCTTGACCATCGCGGAGACGGGACACTTGGTTTTCGCCACCCTGCACACAGTGGACGCCATTCAAACCATCAACCGCATTATCGACGTTTTTCCGGCTTCCCAACAACAACAGGTCCGCGCCCAAATTTCCTTCGTGCTTCAGGCCGTTTTGTCGCAACAGTTGATTCCGAAAGCCTATGGATCGGGAAGGTGTATCGGGGTGGAAGTCCTCATTCCGACGGCGGCCGTCCGCAACCTGATTCGCGAGGAAAAAATCCATCAAATTTATTCGGCCATGCAAACCGGAACCGAATACGGCATGCAGACAATGAACCAGTCCTTGTTCGAACTGTATCAGAAACAGTTGGTCAGCTATAACGAAATTTTCTCCAGGACGTTGGATCCTAAAGAATTGCAGCGGATGGTCAAAGGCGTCATCTGATTTAACGTTACCTAGGAAAGAATCGAACCATGCCCAGCTTTAAGTACAAAGCCCGCAATAATTTAGGCAAGATCGTCGAAGGGACCATTGAAGTTGAAAGTGAGGCGGCCGTCGCCGGCGCCTTGCGTCAAAAGAGGTTGGAACTTGTTTCTTCTTCTTCCGCGGGCGGGTTGGCCGGCTTATGGTCGGTGCTCAATAAAAAAGGCGGAAAAGTCACCACGAAGGACATCGTGGTTTTTAGCCGGCAGTTTTCAACCATGGTGAATGCCGGCCTTCCAATCCTCCAAGGATTGACCATTGTGGCCGAACAAGCGGAGAATCCCGATTTCCGGAAGGTCATGACCAAGGTGCGGGATGATATCTCCAATGGCGTCCCTCTTTCCGAAGCGATGGCCAAATTTCCGAAGGTTTTCAACACGCTTTATGTCAACATGGTTAAGGCCGGCGAACAGGGTGGGATTTTGGACGTTATTTTTGAACGGTTGTCCGAATACATGGAAAAGGCCGAAGGCGTTTCGAGGAAAGTGAAATCGGCCATGATGTACCCCGTTGTTGTCATGTCGGTGGCGGTGTTGGTTGTCATTTTTTTGATGGCGAAGGTTGTTCCCACCTTTCGGGATGTTTTCGCTTCTTTCGGGGCCAAGCTGCCGGCACCCACGCAGTTTTTGATCGATGTAAGCCAGTTTATGTCCAGCAAGAAGGCTGTTTTGCTGGTGGTTTTCGGTGTTGCCTTTTGGATAGCGTTGACCATGTACCGAAAGACAAAGGCCGGAGCCTTCAATTGGGACAAAATGATTTTAAACATACCTGTTTTTGGGGTGTTGGCCCGAAAAGCTTCCGTGGCAAAATTCGCCCGAACCCTGGGGACCTTGATTAAATCGGGTGTCCCCATAATGGACGCCCTTGAAACGGTGGCTAAGACTTCAGGTAACCTTGTCATCGAGAAGGCTGTTTTTAATGCGCGCGATTCGGTCCGGGAAGGCAAGACCCTGACCCAACCCCTCAAAGAAAGTAAGGTATTCCCGCCGATGGTAACCCAAATGATCAACGTCGGCGAAGAAACAGGCGCTCTTGACACCATGTTGAATAAAATCGCGGATTTTTATGAGGATGAGGTGGATGCGGCTGTCGAAGGTTTAACATCCATTATTGAGCCTATCTTGATTGTTTTTTTGGGGGTGACGATTGGATTTATTGTGGTGGCCATGTTTATGCCGATGTTTGAGATAGGAAATGTGGTCTAGTCTGTTTTTCGAGTCATGGGGCCGTGTTGACAGGGGGTTTTTTAAACGATAAAATGGTGACAAGCTTAGTCATTGGGTCATCAAAGTTTAGATTAGGCTGAGAAAACGGGAGGGATTTATGATTCGATTGAAAGCAAAAGGTTTTACGTTGATCGAGCTGATGATCGTTGTCGCGATCATTGGTATTTTGGCCGCAATCGCGATTCCGCGGTTCGCCCAGATGCTGGAAAAGTCCAGGGAAGGGTCTACCAAGGGCAATCTGGGTAGTATCAAGTCCGCCGCTTCCATTTACTACGGCGACACCCAGGGGATCTGGCCTACCACCCTTCAATCCGCCACCAATTACGCCTTCAGCCGCTATTTGGACAATATATCACCGGTGAAGGTGACAGGAGCTTTTGTGGCGGGCGCGACCAGCCCGGCCGGGGCCTTGGTGACCATGAGCACCATGAGTTCGGTGCCGACTGGTGCCGGGACCGGGTGGTTGTACGACAGCAATTTCGGGAGCGTGTACGTCAACAGCACGGTCCAGGATTCGAAAGCGTTGCCTTATTCGTTCTACGGAGTTGAGTGATTTATTCTTAAATAAGGTTTGATTAAAATAATGGGCGGCCCCAAATGCCGCCCATTGTTTTA
>JAICXI010000154.1 GCA_025980505.1 bacterium
CCTTTCGGGCTTGGGGAGGCAGGGCAGGATCAGGTAAAAAGCCAGGGCAAAACCTGAAATTTCCAGGAACCGGGTCGCGCCCAGGGCCGAGGGGGAGTTGAAGGCCCGCAGGACGATGAAAAGGGCCCCGGCGCCGGCCGTCCAAGGAACGTCCCCGGGCTTTTGCTGGAACAAAGCCAGCAACCCCCACAGGACGGCGGCCAAGAGGCAGTATCCTTCCGGGCTGAAGGGCGGCAAAAAACCCGCCGCCAGCAACAGGGCCAGCAAGGCGCCTTCCACCCACTTCAAGGGAATGGAAGGCAAGGAAAGGGGCTTGGGGGGTGAGAGTTCCAACCGCCCCAAAAGGCCGGCGAAAATCCAAACCAACTCCGGCATTTGGAAGGGAAGGTCCACGAAGGCGAAAAGGAAAAAAGCCAGCGCTCCCGCCAGGACGCCCCATCCTTCCCAGCGGGAAGGCGGCTTCAACCGCCTTGCGATTTGGAAGGCGGCCAGGAGGAACAAGGACAGCCCCACCAGTCCCGTTTCGGCCAACAGTTGGAGGAACAGGTTATGCGCGAATCGGGAACCGGTCTCCAGGCTGAAGCCTCCCCTTTGATAAGCCTCCGCGAAGGTCCCCCAACCCGTCCCGAACAAGGGATGGTCCGTGAAGATCGACCAAGCCGATTGCCAAAGGGCGAGCCGCATGTGAAGGGCCGCCCAAAGCCAGCTTTGAAGCCCGCGGGTCGCCAACACCGCCCCCACGCCCAGGAGGCCCAACCCGAGGGCCGCGCCCACCCACAACATCCGGCGCCGCAGCCAAAGGAGCGCAAGCACGGAAAGGGTCAGGCAGGCCACCGCGCCCACGCTTTGGGTGGCGCCCAACCCGGCCGCCAAGAGGAGGGTCAAGAGGCCGAACAGGACCCTTTTCCCCCCCGACGCGGTGAGGGCCAGGAGGAAACCCTGTGGCAGGAAAAAAATCAGGAGGGCCGCCAGGGCGCCCGGCGTGACCAAAGGCCCGAAAGCCCTTTTGTTGTGGGCCGCGGCCGTGGCGATCTTGAGTTCCTCGCCGGAAAGCCCCGGCAGGCGGAAAGCCAGGTTCTCAAAACCATGATACCACTGTCCCAGCGCGACCCAGGCACAGGCCGCCGCCGCCAGGAGAAAAAGGACCTCCACCCGGGTTTGGGACGCGGGGTCCTGGGACCGCCCCATCAGGTAAAGCAGGGTCCCCAGGAAAAGGAAGCCCGCCGACTGAAGGGCAAGGGCCGGCACCAGGGAAAAGGGGGCGGAAAGGAGGGCGTAAAGCAGGAACAGCCACCACGCCGGGCCCAACAAGGCCAGGGACCCCGGCGGAACCGCCCGGAAAAGAAGGAGGGCCAGGCCCCCTCCCAGCGCCACGGCATAGGACCGTTCCTGGAACAAGGCGGGATGGAAAAGGAGGTAAATTCCCAGGGCGAAATAAAGGAATCCCCAAAACCGTTCGGAGGAAAGCGGGGTGGCAAGGAGGGATTTCATGGGGTTATTTTAGGGGAAAACCGCCCGTCAGTCCTCAGCTATCCGTCGCGCCCCCGCCGGAAATTTCCAGCCGGGGACGGCTGCGGCAACCTTTTTTATTTCTTCTTTTCGGGCAGGTCGAGCAGGACGGCCGCCTGCAAGGCCAAAAGATAGCTGTTCTTGCCGAAGCCGGCGATCTGTCCCACGGCCACGGGCGAGACATGGGAGGCTTGGCGGAACCCTTCCCGCGCGTGGATGTTGGAAAGATGGACCTCGATGGCGGGCACCGACACGGCCGACAGGGCGTCCCGGATGGCCACGGACGTATGGGTGTAGGCCGCGGGGTTGATCAGGATCACGTCGGCCCAATGCCGGGAGTTTTGGATGGTTTCCACGATCTCCCCCTCGTGGTTGGACTGCACGATGCGTAATTCCACGCCCGACTTGGCGGCATGCGCGTTGAGTTCCTTGTTGATTTCCTCCAGGGTGACCAAGCCGTAAACGTTCGGTTCCCTTTCCCCCAGCAGGTTCAGGTTCGGGCCGTGGATGACGAGTATTTTACGCATGAGGTTCCTTGTTGTGTCCGCCGTCGAGTTTCCCTATGCTAATCAGAAGTCGCGGGTCGGCACAAGAAAAAACGAAGATTTACCCGCAAAACGCCATGGGCGGTCTTTCGACCCAAAGGCGATCCCATGGCCAAGCCGGGTCCCATCATGCGGCCTTTCTCCAAAACCAAGGTTGCCCCCCCAACGCCGGCCCGGCCCCTCTCCGCCTACCGGCGGGCGTCCTGGATGGCCTTTGCGATTTTCTTGGCGGCCAACAGCTGGCTGTCCTATGCCGCGCCGTCCCCCGGGGCCCGGGCTTGGATCTTTTTCGCGGGACTTGTCCTCCCCTTCCTCCTGCTGATCGGCCTGCTGCGTAAAAGCCCTCCTTCCGCAGGCGTGCTTTTCCCCTCCCAAAGCCTTCCCCCCATGCCGCTTGCCTGGGGGGCCGCTTTTTGCCTCCTTGCCCTTGCCCTCCGCCTCGGCCGATTGACGACCCTCTCCCAATGGCCCCTGGCGGACGAGGGAATCTTCGGTTATTTCGCCGTCCGCCTGGGTGAAAAGTGGGACTGGTCCCTCCTGCAGGGCCTCAGCCAACTGCCGACCCTCTTCACCTGGCTGCAAGCCGTTTTATTCAAAATCGCGGGGCCATCCCTCGCCGATTTATGGCTTTTCCCGGCCCTGTGGTCGATCCTATTGATTCCGGCGGCTTGGTTCGCATGCCGCAAATTTTTCGACCCCTCCCTCAGTGCCATCATCGTGGGAGTGGCGGCCTTCGGCTTTTGGCCCCTTTTTCTGGGGCGTTTTTCCACGCAGGCCTCCTTTATGGTCTTTTGGGAATGCGTCGAATTCTGGGCGCTCGGATCCTTCGGGAAAGCCGAAGAACCCGAAAAAAAATCGAGGGCCTTCCTATTAGGCATGGTCACGGGAATCGGCTTTTATACCTACTTGCCCTGGTTCAGCATCGCTTGCGTGGCGGCGCTGGCGGTTGCGGGCAACCGGTCCATGGAATTCCCGAGGCGGGTTTTCTTTCTCTCCATCCTCTTCCTCACCGCCTGCAGCATCGCCCTTCCCCTGTTCCTGGCCTTTTTCCACACCCGCTTCGACTACCTGGAACACCTTTGGTCCTTGGGTTCCGGGCACCCGTTCGGGGAACACCTGGACCTCCTTTTCGCCTACTGCAGCGACTTGTTCTGGGGCGCGCGTCACGCCACCTTCCGGTACGGTCCCCTCTGGGGCGGGTTTTTAAATCCGCTTTTGGATTCCTGTTTCTTGTTCGGATGGATTGTTTTGCCCCGTTTTCGATCCTCCGCTTTCGCCCATTGGTTTTGGGTTTCCATCCCGATATTGGCGCTTCCAGCCTTGCTCTCCGATAATTTCGAGGACATGAGGATCATCCAGCTCATCCCGGTGATCGCCGTCATCACGGGTTTGGGCATCCGTTTCCTCGTTTCCACCCTCCCACCCCTCCAAAGGACTTTTCCCCTTTTCTTGATCTTCTTCGTGTCTTCCAGCCTGGATTTCCATCATCTTTTCATCGTTTACGGACATGGGTGGGAGGAGAAGCCGAATTATTACGGGGCCCATAAATCCCCGGAATTTTACAGGGCCTATCTGCTTTTAAAACCGCTGGCCCGAGCCCAAGGGCCGGGGCTCATTCTTTTGAACTTCAACCCCGATCCTTATGACCAGACGCTCTTCGTGGCAACCTACGCCTTCAATTCGGCCGAAAACGCTTCTTTGGGCCCCCACCCAACCCGGTGGGCGGCCATCCTGGCCAACGTGCACGAGGAACCTTATCTGAAAAAAATCTTCCCCGGCGGAAAATGGTTTTGGCTTTCGCAAGGGCTGGACCGGATGGACGGCGGATTCCTGCTGGAAGTGGTTCCGGTGACCCCTTCCAACCGGGCCCTCCTGGAACGCTGGACCCGGGCGGACCATTCCCTCAAGGAACTGACCTACCTGGTGATGGAGACCGGCGTGAACCCCGACCAAAGCCGGATGCTGGGTGTCCTGGAAAAGGCCTATCCCTTCTTCAAAGGGGATCCCCTTTTGGAATCCCGCTACTGGCGGATCAGGGCCGTCCACGAAAGCGCGGGACAGGGGACCTCCCAAGCCGTGGAAGACGAGGGGAAGGCCATCCGGCTCGGCCACCCCATGGCCCACCTTTACAACGAGATGGGATGCCTGCTGTTCAAGGAAGGAAAAATGGACCGCGCCCGGAGGGCCTTTGAAGAATCCCTGCGGCTGAAACCCAATTGCACCGACGCCGGAGAAAACCTTAAGAACCTGATTTTAATGATGAAAGAAAGCGGTAAAACCCGGGCCGCCCCGGATAGCCGTTGATTCAACCCGGCCCACCGCCGCACGCCCATCCCTTGAAACTTCGCGCTGGTTAATTGCCGTCCACGGGCTGGGGTACCCCCGAGGGCGCCGCCTGGGTGGCAGGAGCCGAAGGAGCCGGTTGGGCCGAAGCCGCCGGCGAAGAGGAAGCCGGCACTTCCTTGGAGGGCGCTTGGGGCGGCGGGACGGCAGGATTGTCTTGCGGGGCCTGCGCCGGAGGTTGGGAGGGGGCCATCTGGTCCAGGAATTGCCTCAAGTCCGCGTTGTGGGGGTCGTATTTCAGGGATTTGCGGTAGGCGGCGACGGCCTGGTCCTTCCCGCCCAGGTTCAAGTAACAGTTCCCCGCCAATTGGTAGGCCTGGGCGTTGCGGCTGTCCGATTCCAGCGCCTTCAAGAACCGGTCCAGCGCCTCCCGGTAATTCCTTTGGTTGTACATGATCAAACCTTCGCGGATCAGGTCCGTGGCCGTGGCTTCCATGACGCCGGAAACCACCAATTCCACCCGCCGGTTTTTCGCGCGGCCTGCGGGATTATCGTTGGAAGCCACCGGCCGGGTTTCGCCGTAACCCACCACGCTCAACTTGGCGGGGTCCATGCCGTTGCGCGCCAGGTAATCCTTCACGGCCTGGGCGCGGGCCAGGGAAAGCTGCAGGTTGTCCGCATACCGGGACCCCTTGGAAAGCCTCTCGTCATCCGTGTGCCCCGCAATGATGATGACGCTGTCGGGATAACGGCGGTGGATGGCCGCCGCGGCCTTTTGGATGGCCTCATAACCCCGCTGGAGCAGTTCGGCCTTGCCCGAGTCGAAAAGCAGGTCCCCCGAGACCTGGAAGGTGTACTGGTAAGGAACCTTCTTGGGCACCCATTTGGCGAAGGTCCAGGCGGGCGGGGCCTTGGCGGTCAAGTCGTCATCGTCTGCGACTTCCAGGTTGAAGGTGTAGTTGCCCTGCGGCACCAGTTCGCCGGCCTGGTTGCGGCCGTCCCACGCGTAACGGCCCGGGGGGTTGCCTTTCCCCTCGAAGGTCTTGACCAGCATGCCCGTGGAATCCAGGACGGTGATTTTATAGCGGCTGATGGGTTCCTCGCTCTTGGTGGAAAACCGGGCCTCCGCGGTCTGGGTCCCCAGCACGAAGGCGGGCTGGACCGTCACGGAAGCCTCGGGCTTGATCACGGCACCGCCGATGACCACGTTCAAGGTGATGCGGTGGGTCAGGCCCAGGAC
>JAICXI010000074.1 GCA_025980505.1 bacterium
AAAGAGGGCCCCGCGATGTGGGCTTTCAATTGACCGCAGGAAAGAGCCAAAACAGGGCCTTTTTGACTTGCAAGGGTGCCGTGCCTTCCTTTCCCGGACCGCGTTTTCCCCCGCGCATTTGAAAGGCCCGCCCCTTTGTCCATTGCTTGCAAATGGAAAAGCAGCTCGGCTATGATACGATTCCTTGTTTCTGTGAGAACATTTTCCTACTCTTAAGGGGACATTCCAGCAGATCATCTCGACCCAGGAGCACTCTTTTGAACCAGACTTTTAAAATCCTAGCCGGTTGGCTTTTGCTTTTTGTGATCGTCATGTATTTTGCCCGGCAATTCAACAGCCCCAAAACCGCCGCCGAATTGGACTATTCCAAGTTCGTTTCGGACGTCAAGGCCGGCAACGCCCAAGCCGTGACCATCCATTCGGAAGACAGGCTCATCACCGGCATCCTGAAAGACAAGACCGAGTTCAAGGTCGTGGAACCGGACGATCCCAACCAGAACGTGGTCAACCTGCTCTTGGCCAACAACGTCGGTGTGAAGGTGGAACCTCCCATTAAGATCAGCCTTTTTTGGCAGGTGGTCTTCAACGTGGCGCCTTATCTTTTGATTTTCGGCTGGATTTTTTTCATGATGCGGCAGGCCCAATCGGGCAGCGGCGGCGCCATGGCTTTCGGCAAGAGCCGGGCCCGGCTGATGACTTCAGGCCAGCAAAAAGTCACCTTCGCGGACGTGGCGGGAGTGGATGAAGCCAAAACCGAGTTGATGGAAGTGGTGGACTTCCTCAAGGACCCCAAGAAATACCAGCAACTGGGCGGGACAATCCCGAAAGGCGTCATCCTTTTGGGCCCTCCGGGAACCGGGAAGACCCTCCTGGCCAAGGCCGTGGCCGGTGAAGCGGGAGTCCCCTTCTTTTCCATCTCGGGCTCGGATTTCGTGGAGATGTTCGTCGGTGTCGGCGCCGCCCGCGTGCGGGACCTTTTTGAGCAGGGAAAAAAACACGCCCCCTGCATTATTTTCATCGATGAAATCGACGCGGTCGGCCGCCAGCGCGGCGCCGGCTTGGGCGGGGGACACGATGAACGCGAGCAGACCTTGAACGCCATGCTCGTGGAAATGGACGGTTTCAACACCAATACGGGCGTTATCCTCATCGCCGCCACCAACCGCATGGACGTCCTGGACCCGGCCTTGCTGCGTCCCGGCCGTTTCGACCGGCAGGTGGTCGTGGACCGGCCCGACCTGGGCGGCCGGGAGGCCATCCTGCGGGTGCACGGGAAAAACGTGAAGCTGGCCGAGGGAGTGGACTTGTCGGTCATCGCCCGCCGTACCCCCGGCTTTTCGGGCGCCGACCTGGCCAACCTGATCAACGAAGCGGCCCTTTTGGCGGCGCGCCGGAACAAAAAATCGGTGGAAATGCCCGAAATGGAGGAGGCCATTGACCGCGTGATGGCCGGCCCCGAGCGCAAGACCCGGGTGATCTCGGATGACGAGAAGAAAATCGTGGCTTACCACGAATCAGGCCATACCATCGTCGGCAAGGTGGTCGACAAATCGCACTCGGTGCACAAGGTGTCCATCATTCCCCGGGGCCACGCGGCCTTGGGCGCCACCTGGTACCTGCCCAAGGAGGAACGGTTCCTGGCCTCTAAAACCGAACTCTTAAACCGTATTACGGCCTTATTGGGCGGCCGCACGGCCGAGGAACTGACTTTCGGGGACATCACGACGGGCGCGGGTGACGACTTGAACCGTGCCACGGACATCGCCCGCGCCATGATTTGCGAGTACGGCATGAGCGAAAAACTGGGTTCCATCACCCTGGGCCGCAAGGATGACATGGTCTTCATCGGCCGGGATTTGATGAAGGAGAAAAACTATTCCGAGATGACCGCCCAGATGATCGACGGCGAAGTCAAGCGTATGGTGGAGGACTGCCACAAGAAAGCCGTCGAGATCCTGAAGAAAAACCGGAAATACCTGAAGGCGATGGCCGAAGCCCTTTTGGAAAGGGAAGTCTTGGATGCCTCGGAGGTGGACGCCATCCTGGCGGGGAAGAAGATCCCGCCCAAGCCGCCCGTCTCCAACCCGAATACGCCCTCCACGCCGTCCAATCCGGTGCCCGCGGGCCTTCCCAACGTCACGTTGAAGCCCCAAACCGCCCCCTCCCAGGCCATGACGGGTGGAGGGAATATTGGATAAGGCCCGGATTGAAAAGGCCGTCCACGAGATCCTTTTAGCCATCGGCGAAGACCCCGATCGGGAGGGCCTCCGCGACACCCCCTTGCGCGTGGCCAAAATGTACGAGGAAGTTTTTTCGGGACTGAAGGTCGACCCGAAAAACATCATCACGGTCTTCGAAACCGAGGGCCATGAGGAAATGGTCATCTTGAAGGACATCCCCTTTTATTCCATGTGCGAGCACCACTTGCTTCCTTTCTACGGCAAAGCCCATGTGGCCTATATCCCCCGCAAGGACCGGCTGGCCGGCCTTTCCAAGCTGGCCCGCGTGGTGGAATCGGTTTCCCGCCGTCCCCAACTCCAGGAGCGCATCACCACCCAGGTGGCCGACACCCTCATGAGGATCCTGAAGCCTTACGGGGTCCTGGTCATCGTGGAAGCCGAGCACTTGTGCATGACCATGCGGGGCGTCAAAAAGCCGGGTTCCCGGATGACGACTTCGGCTGTGCGGGGCGTGTTCCGAAAGAGCGAGGTGACCCGCAAGGAAGCCCTCCAGCTTATCGGGAACTAGGCCCGTGCCGCGGGCCATCGGGGTTTCCTTCAGGATTTTGGAGCCCGACCCGATCCTTTTTTCCAGGGATTCCCGCTATTCCCCCGAAGTGCGTTTGGCCGTCGAGTTTCCATCCCAACCTCCCGCCGTCCGGTTCGAGAATTTCCTGGCGGGCCTTTCCGGCGTTCGGCATGTCCGTCTTGAAAAAAAACCTCCCGTCTCCGTTAGCTGGACCCTGTCCTGGGCCCGGGCGCTCCCACTGGCCAAGTCCCTGGAACCTTTCCCGGAAATCGCCCGGCAGGCCGGGGCGGGCCTCCCTGGATTTTCCCACGATGGTTTTTGGGAACTCCAAGGGGCCGGGCGCCGGCGCTTCCGCTGGCAAAACCGGACCCAGATCATGGGTGTTTTAAACGTCACGCCCGATTCCTTTTCGGACGGGGGACGTTACCTGGAGCCTTCCCTGGCGGCCGAACGGGCCCTCCGGATGCAGGAACAAGGCGCGGATTGGATCGACGTGGGAGGGGAATCCACCCGGCCGGGCGCCAAGGCGGTCCCCCTGGGGGAAGAAAAAAAAAGGGTTTTGCCGGTCCTGCGGGCTTGCGCGAAGGCCCTTCGAATCCCCCTCTCCGTCGATACCTATAAGGCCGAAATGGCCCGCGCCGCGGTCGGTGAAGGCGCCCAAATGGTCAATGACATCGGGGCTTTGCGGTTGGACCCCGCCTTGGGCCGGACCCTGGCCCGGCTGAAGGTTCCGGTGGTTTTGATGCACATGCAAGGCAAGCCCCGCAGCATGCAAAAGAACCCCCGTTACTCCGATGTCACGGGCGAAATCCTGGCCTTTTTCCGGGACCGCTTGCGCCATGCCGGGGACTGCGGCATCGCCGCGGAGAGCATCCTGATCGACCCCGGCTTTGGGTTCGGCAAAAACCCTTGGCACAACATGGAAATCACCCGCCGGCTTTGGGAATTCAAGATCCTGGGCAAGCCCATCCTTTTGGGCCCTTCCCGGAAGTCGTCGCTCGGGTTCCTGCTGGGGGGAGCCCCCCCGGCCGAGCGGGTCGAAGCCACCGGCGCCGCCGTGACGGCGGCCGTCCTGAAGGGCGCGGATTTTGTCCGAGTTCATGATGTTCAAAGCATGGCCCGTATGGTAAAAATAGCTGATGCCATTCGTTACGACCGGGGGCTGGACCGCTGAAAAGCGGATTATGAATTTCTGTCAATTTCAATCCGCCGTCCGGATTGAAATTTCAAGAGTTTAAAATTGAGAATTCATAATTGGTTTCATCCGTTTTTAGGAGATCCATGAACAGTCTCGTCACCCTCTTCAACAATTTCCGGTTTGCGGACGTGTTCGACATCCTCATCGTTTCCTATGTGACCTACCAAATCCTACTTTTAATCCGGGAAGTCAGGGCCACCCGCATCGTGGCGGGTTTCGCCGTGCTTTTCCTGGCGGCGGTCGTTGCCAGCCAATTCCACCTTTTGACGCTGGACTGGTTGTTGAGCAACCTCGGTCCCTTTTTCATCATCGCCTTTGTGGTGGTCTTCCAACCGGATTTAAGGCGAATCATCACCCAAATAGGACGGGGGGGATTTTGGGGCGGCGTTTTCCAAGGGGAAGCGGCCCTTTTCAAGGAAATCACCAACGCCGTCCGGGACATGGTGAAGAGCCGGAGGGGGGCCTTGGTGGTCATCGAGAGGGATGACAGTCTTCAAAGCGTGTTTGAGTCCGGAACCAAGGTGGATGCGGACGTGACGGCCACGCTCCTGGTGACCCTATTCGCCTCCCATTCGCCCCTCCATGACGGGGCGGTCGTCATTCGGGGAGGGAAAATCGCGGCGGCCGGCTGCATCCTTCCCTTGAGCCAGAACCCCAATTTGAGCAAATCCTACGGCACCCGGCACCGGGCGGCGGTCGGGATCACCGAGGAGACGGACGCCCTGGCCATTGTGGTATCGGAGGAAAGCCATACCATCGCCTTCGCCATGGCCGGCAAAATCACGCCGGAGATCGACGGGGACACTTTAGAGGAGATGTTGACCCTTTACGGGACGAAAGTGGATTAAAAAATATTTAAACCACCCGGCCCACCAAGGGCACCGAGAAAACCGTTTTGCATGACTTTTTTCCGGGCGATCTTGGTGCCCTTGATGGTTCAAAAGATTTGAGGGTTTATGCGGCGGTTATTGTTCGAAAACCTGGGACTGAAAGTGCTGGCCCTCCTGATCGCCTTCGCGCTTTGGGCTTACGTGGGCTCCCGCCAGATACTGGAGCGCCGCATGACCTTGCACGTGGAGTTGACCGATATCCCGGCGGGAATGACGGTGGATTCGGCCGTCCGCACTTTCATCCCGGTGCTCCTGACGGGACGTAAGGACAGCATTTTAGATATCGACGCCGATGATTTGAAAGCCGTCGTCAGTTTAAGGGGCTACCAGCCGGGCCAAAAGCAAATCGTGGTCCATCCCCGCGTCCAACCCTTGCCCGACGGCGTGGACGTGAGCGTTCCGGACATGGCCATTTCCCTGGCCCCCTTGGCCCAACCCAAGGACCCGGACGGAAAAAAAGCAAAGAGACGGCGTTAAAGAAACCGTCCGGCAGCGGGTCCCTTCTTCGCTTGGAAGGGGCCGCGAGGAAGAGCTGTTGTGCCGCGCCTCCGCGTCCCGACGGTTCCTTTTGCCGCAACCATCCCCTCAAGGAGATCCACTTGGCCTTCCTTTGCGTGAACATCGACCATATCGCCACCTTGCGGCAAGCCCGCCGGGAAGACGAGCCGGACCCCCTGGAAGCGGCCCGGCGGGTCGAAAAGGCCGGGGCGCATGGCATCACGGTGCACCTGCGGGAGGACCGCCGGCATATCCAGGATGCGGACGTGGAAGGGCTCCGTCGGAAGGTCCGCACCAAGCTCAACCTTGAAATGGCGGCCACCGAGGAAATGGTCCGGTTCGCCTTGCGGGTCCGGCCGGACCAGGCCACCCTGGTTCCTGAAAAGCGGCGGGAATTGACCACCGAGGGAGGCTTATCCGTGAAGTCCTCCCCCCGGCGGTTCGAAAAGGCCATCGAGAGGCTCCAATCCAAGGGTATTCCGGTTTCGCTGTTCATCGATCCCGAGCCGGAAACGATCCAGTTGTCTTCCCGCTTGGGGGCCGACTTTATCGAACTTCACACCGGCGAGTACAGCCGGGCTTTCCGCGGGGGGATAGGCGTTCAACGGGAATTTTCCAAACTGGCGGTCGCCGCCCGCCTGGCCGGGTCCTTGGGGCTCAAGGTCCACGCGGGCCACGGATTGACCTATCAAAACGTCGCCGCCATAGCGGCCCTCCCCGGGATCGAGGACTTGAACATCGGCCATAACATCATCGCCAGGGCGTCTATGGTAGGATTGGAGAAAGCGGTCCGGGAAATGCTGGCGCTTTTGGTGAAGGCGGGGAAACCCAGGCGGCGAAACTAGAAAGGACGCGGGCAAAGGATCGAAAACGGGCTTTTCCGTTTCGAACGGCCGTGGCCCTTCTTTCGGCCCGCGAAGGCAAAGGGGGATTTTATGGGTTGGAAATCAGTGTTTTTAATCGCTCTTTTGATCGCCGGCGCCGTGGGTTATTACCTGTGGGGCAAGGTGGGGCAAGCTCCGCCCGAAGCCACCCTGCCGGGTTATACCCATGCCTTGAAAAACGACGAGTTGAAGGCCCAATCAATGGCGGCCGGCGCCAACATTGAAAACGTCAAAGACGCCGTGGAGAAATACCGCAACGACAAGGGCTCCCTGCCCGCCTCATTGCAGGACCTGGTCCCCGATTACCTGGACCATGTTCCCGGGGGCCTTCAATATGACCCGGCCACGGGAACGGTGGGCGTCGCCCAATAACGACTGGATGGTCCAAGGGCCCGGAGTGGATTTCCACTTCGGGCTTTTTTTATGGGTGCCCGCCTCGTAGCGCGGGTGAAAGAAGCTTGTCGGGGATCCTATTTTCCGGCTCGGAAGCCCCTCCCCTCAAGGAGCTTGTAATTCATGGATATATCAACTATTGATATATCCATGAAAAAGAACCTCCCCGATGTCCAACTCCTGGAAGCCTTCGGCCGTCTGCGACGCACCTTGAACCTTTATTACACCCAGGCCGTCAAGCCCCTGGGACTGGGGGTCAAGCAGTCCGCCTTCCTCCGCCTTTTGGCCGGGGAGGGCAAGGTGTCCCTGGCGGAACTTTCCCGCGCCACCCTGACCGACCCGGCCGCCACCACGAGGGCCGTCAATCTCCTCCTGAAAAGGGGGTTGGTGCGGCAAGCGGAGCACCCCACCGACAAAAGGCGTTGGGAGCTGGCCCTCACCCCCCAGGGCCAAAAACAAGCCGAAAGGGTGCAAAAGGCCTATGGGGAAGTGGCCCGGCGGGTTTCGCAAGCCCTGACGCCGTCCGAACGCGACGAATTCGGCGGGATCCTCCTGAAATTGATCGATGCATTTTCACCCGAAGGCCGGAAGAAAAAAGAACCGTCCGTGAACGGATAACCGAGGAGAAACAACATGAACGCTTCCGCGGCGTCGAAGACCGCCAAAAAAAACGACCAAGCCGGGGAACCATCGCCCCCGGCTTGGTGGAAGACCCCCCTGGCCCGGAAGTCCGGGCTGGCCTTCGCGGCCTTGCTTTTGGCGGGTGCGGGCGCCTGGTTTTTCGCCTTCCGGCCCTATGTGTCCACCGACGACGCCCGGGTGGCCGAGGACCTCATCCGCGTGGCCCCGGACGGGGTCGGCGGGACGGTCTTGAAGGTCAACGTGCAGGAAGGGGACCGCGTGACCCGGGGCCAGGTGCTGGCCGAGA
>JAICXI010000416.1 GCA_025980505.1 bacterium
CCCGCTGGTACGACCGCCGTTTCGGGGTGAAACTGGACCCCAAGGACGAAGTGGTGGCCCTGATCGGCTCCAAGGAAGGCATCGGCCATCTCCCCCTGGGGGTGTTGAACCCCGGCGACATCTGCCTGATGCCCTCCCCCGGTTACCCCGTTTACCATGCCGGAACCCTTTTCGCGGGCGGCGTTTCCTTTTTCATGCCCTTGCTGGAAAAAAACGGCTTCCTGCCGGACCTGGAGGGGATCCCCGCCGGCATCCTGGAACGCACCAAACTGATGTGGGTCAATTCGCCCAACAACCCCACGTCGGCGCTGGCCGGAAAGGACTTCTTCAGACGGGTCGTGGAACTGGCCCGCAAGCACGACTTCATCGTGGCCAGCGACGCCGCTTACACCGAAATTTCCTACGACGGCAGGAAGCCCGCGAGCTTCCTGGAGGTGCCGGGAGCCAAGGAAGTGGGCGTGGAGTTCCATTCCCTCTCCAAGACCTTCAACATGACGGGCTGGCGCGCCGGGTTCGCCGTGGGCAACAAGAGCGTGGTCAAGGCCCTGGCCGAAGTGAAGGGCAACCTGGATTCGGGCGTCTTCACCCCCATCCAATACGCCGGCATCGCGGCCTTGGAAGCGCCGGATTCGGTGACCGACGGCATCCGCAAAATCTACCAGGAACGGCGGGACGTGGCGGCCGCCGGGCTGCAAAAGCTGGGCTGGAAATTCCAGGTGCCCCAAGCCGCCTTTTACTTCTGGATCAAGGTCCCCAACGGCATGACTTCCGCCGATTGGTGCGGCAAGGTGCTGGAGGAGGCGGGAATCGTGGTCACGCCGGGCAACGGTTTCGGGAAGGAAGGGGAAGGCTACTTCCGCATGACCCTCACGGTGGATAAGGGCCGCTTGGAAGAGGCCTTGCAGAGGCTCACCCAATTGAAATAAGGCACCTGTTCGGTCACACCCTAAGACAGAGGGGAGCTGGCGTCATGGCGTTCGTCTACCTATCTTTGGGCTCGAACCTTGGGGACCGGGAAAACCACCTGGCCCGGGCCCGCGAGGTCCTTCAAAAGACCTTCGACCCGGTGCGGTTTTCCAAGATTTATGAAACCGAACCCGTGGATCTCCAGGACCAACCCTGGTTCTTGAACCAGGTGGCGGAAGTTCAAACCGACTTGTCCCCGGATTCTTTGCTAGAATGGGTCCGCGCTTTGGAAAACCGGATGGGCCGCCAGAGGGAAATTCCCAAGGGGCCCCGGACCTTGGATGTGGACATCCTTCTTTATGACGATTGGATATGGGAGGGGGAGGACCTGACCTTGCCCCATCCCCGCCTGATTTTCCGGCGGCACGTGCTGGTGCCCTTGGCCGAACTTGCCCCGGCGAAGGTCATTCCGGTTTATCGGCTGCCTGTCCTGGAAGCCCTGCAGCAAGTAAAGGATTTTTCGGTGGTTAAGCCCTATGCTTCAACATAAATACATCGCCATTGAGGGCCCCATCGGCGTGGGGAAAAGCAGCCTGGCCGAAATCCTGGCCAAGAAGCTGAACTTCCGCATGGTCCTGGAAGGGGCCGACGACAACCCCTTCATCCTGTCCTTTTACAAGGACATGCAAAAACACGCCTTCCAAACGCAGCTTTTCTTCCTCCTTTCCCGTTACCGGCAGCAGCAGGACATGCTGCAAAGCGATCTTTTCCAACAAGGCATCATCAGCGACTACATTTTCGCCAAGGACCGGATTTTCGCCAACCTCACGTTGGACGACAATGAATTGAAGCTTTACGAACAATTCCACTCCATCCTGGGCGGCCGGGTCCTCAAACCCGATTTCGTCATTTACCTGCAGGCCTCCACCGACGTCCTATTGAAACGTATCGCCTTGCGGGGCCGGAAGTTCGAGACCCAGATCACCGGGGACTATCTTGCGGAATTAAACCAGGCCTATAATTACTACTTCTTCCATTACCAGGAAACGCCGCTCATGGTGGTCAATACCAGCGAAATCGATTTCGTCCACCGGGACGCGGACCTGGACGACCTGCTGGCCCACATGGCCAAGGTGACCAAGGGGACGGTTTACTACCAGCCCGTCAGCGTGAAGAAATAAGTTCCCTGTTGCCGGTTCCCGGTTTAAGCCGGAACGGCCGGGGTTTCAAGCGACCGGAAACTTGCAACTGATAACCGACTTTTTGAGGTATTGATGGAAAAACGGACGACCTTGCTTGATTTCCAGGCCAAGTGCGACCGGGGCGAGAAACTCACCCTGGTGACGGCCTATGATTATTCAATGGCCCTGGCCGTGGACGCCGCCGGCGTGGACGCCGTCCTGGTGGGGGACAGCCTCAACATGACCATGTTGGGGCGGGCCAACACCTTGTCGGCCAGCATGGACGAAATGCTCCACCACACC
>JAICXI010000011.1 GCA_025980505.1 bacterium
CGGACCACCGGATCGGTTTGACCCTTTATCAATTGGACCGGGTGATCGACGGATACTTGGACGAGTTTTTGGAAGCCCTGGCTTTGGCCCGCCAGGAAGAGCAATTAAAAGCCGGGGACTGAAGAGGGCCGGGGAAAAAGGAGCGTTCCAAGTGGCGGAGGAGACGACGCGAAAGGAAGTTTGGACGCCCCTTAAGATTATGCAATGGGCGGTCCCTTACTTGAAACAAAAGGGGGTCCCGAATCCAAGGTTGGACGTTGAAATCCTCATTTCTTTCGCCTTGAAAATCGATCGTTTAAAAGTTTACCTTCAATTTGACCGTCCCCTCGACTTGAACGAACTGGCCACCCTGCGGGACCTTTTGAAGCGCCGGTCCTTGCTGGAACCCCTCCAATACATCACGGGCCGGAGGGAGTTTTATAACCTTCCTTTTAAAGTGGCTCCGGGCGTCCTGATCCCCCGCCCGGAAACCGAACAACTTGTGGAAAAGGCGATCCAATATTTGACGGCCCTCCCGGAGGAGGATCGCTTGGTTTTGGACTTGGGCACGGGTAGCGGCTGCATCGCCGTTTCCATCGCCAAAAACGTTCCTTGCCGGGTTTGGGCGGTGGATCTGTCCGGGAAGGCGCTGGAGATCGCCGCGGAAAACGCCCAAAGCCTGGGGGTGACTTCCCTGGAATTCCGGAAAGGCAGCTGGTTTGGGGCACTGGGGGAGTCCGACCCCCGACAATTTAAGTTGATCGTCAGCAACCCGCCTTATATCGGCCTCGAGGAAAAGGGGGAATTGAGCCCGGAGGTGCGGGATTATGAGCCCCCCGAAGCGTTGTTTGCCGGCGAAAAAGGTTTAAATGCCTATCGCGAATTGGCCTCGGACTTAAAACAACGGCTCCTGCCAAAGGGGGTTGTTTTCTTGGAGTTGAACGCTAATCGTTCCGACAATATTATTGAAGTTTTTAAACCTTTGGGTTGGAAAGCAAACCTGTTCCATGATTTGCAGGGGTTGCCCCGGATATTAAAGCTTGAAAATGAAGAACTTATTGACACTTCTTTGAACATCTCCGTATAATCAACCCTCTTTGCCCAAAACGAGAAAAGCCATTTTCTCGTTTTTTGTTTTCTGGGGACGCGAATCCCAGGTTCATTCCTGCTTTTTTCTGGAGGACTTTCAGTGAAAAAAATGAAGTTTGGCCGCCGCGAACGAATTGATTTCAGCCGCATTTCATCCATCATGGACATGCCGGACCTGATCGAGTTTCAACGCAAGTCTTATGACGCCTTCCTGCAAAAAGAAAACCAGACCGATCAACGGATCGACCAAGGGCTCCAGTCGGTTTTTACCAGCGTGTTTCCCATTTGGGATTTCAACGAGGTCTCTTCCCTCGAGTTCGTGTCCTACACCCTCCTGGAACCCAAGTACAACGTCCGGGAATGCCAAGAGCGCGGAATGACTTATTCGGTCCCCATGAAAGTCACCTTGCGCCTGGTCATCCGTGAGGAAGACCCCGAAACGGGAACCAAAAAGGTCAAGGATATCCGCGAACAGGAAGTGTTTTTCTGCGACCTCCCCATGATGACGGATCGGGGCACCTTCATGATCAACGGCGCCGAAAGGGTCATCGTTTCCCAGCTGCACCGTTCCCCCGGCGTGACCTTCGACGAGGACGACGGCAAACTTTCCTCCTCGGGGAAGAAGATGTACATGACCAGTGTGATCCCCTACCACGGATCCTGGCTGGAGTTCGAATTCGACGTCAACGGCGTGCTTTACGCCCGCATCGACCGCAAGCGCAAGTTCGTCGCCACGACGTTGCTCCGCGGCTGGGGCTTCTCGACCGACGAGGACATCCTGAAGATCTTCTTCGACGTCGAGAACACCGAAGTTTCCGAAAAGAAGCTGCAAGGGAAGGCGGCCGCCCAGGACGTGGCCAACCCCGAGACGGGGGAGGTCCTGGTGGAAGCGGGAGCCGACTTCACTGTGGAAGTGGTCGCGGCTTTGAAAAAGCACGGCGTCAAGCAAGTGAAGGCCGTGCCTTCCAATCCCAATGACGTTTCGATTTTGAACACCTTGCGCAAGGACAATACCCATTCCACGGATTCGGCCCTGGTTGAAATTTACAAGAAGATGCGCCCGGGCGATCCGCCGACTTTGGAAAACGCCAAGAGCTTGATGGAAAATTTGTTCTTCAACAAGAAACGCTACGATTTGGCCCGGGTTGGGCGCTATAAGATGGACAAGAAGCTCGGCTTGAAGGCCCCCTTGGAGCAACGCACCATCTCCAAGGAAGACTTGGTGGCCATTATCCGTTACCTCTTCGAGCTCTGCAACGGCAAGGGCGAGAAGGACGACATCGACCACTTGGGTAACCGCCGCGTCCGCACCGCGGGCGAACTTTTGGAGAATAAACTGCGCCTTGGATTCACCCGCATGGAAAGGGCCGTCCGCGAACGCATGTCCATCGTTGATATGGACATGAACCCCATGCCGAGCCAGTTGATCTCCACCAAGCCGATTACGGCGGCCGTCAAGGAGTTCTTCGGGACGTCCCAGCTTTCCCAGTTCATGGACCAGACCAATCCCCTGGCGGAGTTGACCCACAAGAGGCGCTTGTCGGCCTTGGGGCCGGGCGGCTTGAACCGCGAAAGGGCGGGCTTTGAGGTCCGGGACGTTCACCACACCCACTATGGGCGGGTTTGCCCGATCGAAACGCCGGAAGGTCCGAACATCGGCTTGATCGCCTCGCTTTCCACCTACGCTCAGATCAACGAATACGGTTTTGTCACCACTCCCTTGAGAAAAGTGGAGGGGGGGCGCGTCGGCAAGCGGATCGAGTTTTTGCCGGCCGATGACGCCGATAAATATATCATCGCCCAGGCCAACACCCCCTTGGACGACAGCAACAAGTTCTCCGGCGACATCATTGCGGCCCGCTATAAGGACGATTTCCCCCTGGTGGCGCCCAATGAGATCCACTACATGGACGTCTCGCCCCGGCAGCTGTTCTCCGTGGCCACGTCCTTGATCCCCTTTTTGGAGCATGACGACGCGAACCGCGCCTTGATGGGGTCCAACATGCAACGGCAAGCCGTGCCCTTGATCCGCACCGAAGCCCCCTTCGTGGGAACGGGCATGGAATACAAGGCCGCTTACGACTCGGGCGTGCTGGTGATCGCCAAGCGGGACGGTGTTGTGGCCGGAGTTTCGGCCGATGAGATCATCGTTTTCGCCGAGGAAATGGATGAAACGGGGTCGGTGGACATCTACAAGCTGACCAAGTACAAGCGTTCCAACCAGGACACTTGCATCAACCAACGTCCCATCGTGAAAAAAGGCGAAAAGGTGAAAAAAGGCGACGTGATCGCCGACGGCCCGTCCACCGACCAGGGCGAACTGGCCCTGGGGCGCAACCTGTTGGTGGCCTTCATGCCCTGGAGAGGGTTCAACTTTGAAGATGCCATCATCGTTTCGGAGAAATTGGTGCGGGAGGATTATTTCACCTCGGTCCATATCGAGGAATTCGAATTGGAAGCCCGCGATACCAAACTTGGAAAAGAGGAAATCACCCGTGACATCCCCAACGTCGGGGATGAGGCCCTGAAGGACCTGGATGAGGAAGGCATCATCCGGATCGGCGCCGAAGTGGTCCCGGGAGACATCATGGTCGGGAAGGTCACGCCGAAGGGCGAGACGGAACTGACGCCCGAGGAAAAACTGCTGCGGGCCATTTTCGGAGAAAAGGCCGGCGACGTGCGCGACGCTTCCCTGCGGGTTCCGCCGGGTGTGGAAGGCAAGGTGATCGACGTCAAGGTTTTCAAGCGCAAGGAGAAGGACGAAAAGATCAAGGGCCGCGACGCCTCCATGGTCAAGGCGATCGAAAAGGACGCCGTCCATAAAGTCAAACAGCTGGAAAAGGAAAATGAGAACCGCATTGAGGCCTTGAAAAAGCAGATGGAAGAAAAAGCCAAGGACCTGAACAAGAGCGAGAAAAACGCGCTGGAAGAGAACCTGGAAGAGGAAATCAAGCGGCTCCAGGAAGTCCTCCAAAATCGCGTGAAGGAAATCGACCGCGACAAGGGCAATGAGATCGAGAAGGTGAAGAAGGGCGATGAGCTGCCCCCGGGCGTCATCAAATTGGTGAAAGTTTATGTCGCCAAGAAACGCAAGTTGTCGGTCGGCGACAAGATGGCGGGCCGGCACGGAAACAAGGGCGTGGTTTCGAAGATCGTTCCGGTGGAGGATATGCCTTACCTTCCCAACGGCCGGCCGGTCGACATCATCCTCAACCCGCTGGGTGTCCCTTCCCGTATGAACGTGGGACAGATTTTGGAAACCCATTTGGGGTGGGCCGCCCATGAGGGCGGCTACCATGTGGCTTCCCCGGTGTTTGACGGGGCCAAGGAAGAGGAAATCAAGAAGGCGTTGAAGGAACAGTCCTTGCCCGAATCGGGCAAGATCACCTTGTACGACGGCATGACGGGCGAGCCTTTCGACCAGGAAGTGACGGTCGGCTACATTTACATCCTCAAACTGGCCCACCTGGTCGACGACAAGATCCACGCCCGTTCCATCGGACCTTATTCGCTCATCACCCAACAGCCCTTGGGCGGGAAGGCCCAATTCGGCGGCCAACGCTTCGGCGAAATGGAAGTCTGGGCCCTGGAAGCCTACGGCGCCGCTTATACGCTCCAGGAGCTTTTGACGGTGAAGTCGGACGACGTTCAGGGGCGCACCAAAGTGTATGAGGCCATTGTGAAAGGAAAAAATGCCCCCGAGCCGGGCATTCCCGAATCCTTCAATGTTTTGGTGAAGGAGCTACAAGGGTTGTGTTTAGACGTGAAGTTGATGAAGAATTCCAATTAAGGAGGGGGAGAGCGTGAGCCAAGTCAAATCAACCACCCCTGAAAACGAAAATGAAGTCGTAAAGCCTGCGGCTGAAGAAGCCGCGGTCGTCGCAGCTTCCGCCGAAACAAAGTCGACCCTCGAGACCTTGATGCGTCAAACGCCCCATTTTGACGCCATTAAAATCGGATTGGCTTCTCCCGAAACGATCCGGTCTTGGTCCCACGGGGAAGTCAAAAAACCCGAAACCATCAACTACCGTACGTTTAAGCCGGAAAAAAACGGGCTTTTTTGCGAGAAGATATTCGGCCCGACCAAGGACTGGGAATGCGCTTGCGGCAAATATAAGCGCATCAAGTACAAGGATGTCATTTGCGACCGGTGCGGAGTCGAAGTCACCCAAGCAAAGGTCCGCCGCGAACGCATGGGCCATATTGAGCTGGCCTGCCTGGTTTCCCATATCTGGTACTTAAAGGGCGTCCCATCCCGGATGGGATATCTTTTGGAAATGTCCACGCGAAACCTCGAAAGGGTCATTTATTACGAATCCTATGTCGTGTTGGATCCCGGGAAGGCCCCGGTGGAAGTGGGACAGCTTCTTTCGGAGGATGAGTTCCAGAAATTGCGGCAGGAATACGGCGCCTCCCTTAAATCCAAAATGGGGGCCGAAGCCATCCGCGATTTGATCCGGATGGTCAACCTGGAAGATTTGGACAAAAAGCTCCGGGTCCAGATGAAACAAACCACCAGCGAACAAAAACGCAAGACCATCATCAAACGTCTGAAGGTGATCGAAAGCTTCCGCAAGAGCGACAACAAGCCGGAGTGGATGTTCCTGGAAGTCCTGCCCGTCATTCCGCCCGAACTGCGGCCCCTGGTGCCGTTGGACGGGGGACGGTTCGCCACTTCCGACCTGAACGACCTCTACCGCCGGGTTATCAACCGCAACAACCGGTTGAAAAAGCTCCTGGAACTTCATGCGCCCGAAGTCATTGTGCGCAATGAAAAGCGCATGCTGCAGGAAGCCGTGGACGCCCTGTTGGACAACGGCCGCCGCGGCCACGCCGTCCGTGGACCGGGCAACCGCCCCCTGAAGTCCCTGTCGGACATGTTGAAAGGCAAGCAAGGCCGGTTCCGCCAAAACCTCCTCGGAAAGCGGGTCGATTATTCCGGCCGCTCCGTGATCGTGGTGGGGCCCGAATTGAAGATGCACCAGTGCGGTTTGCCCAAGAAGATGGCGCTGGAGCTCTTTAAGCCCTTCATCATCAAGAAGCTCGAGGACCGCGGTTACGTCCATACCATCAAGAGCGCCCGGAAAATGGTCGAACGCGTGAAACCCGAGGTGTGGGATATCCTGGCCGAGGTGATCCGGGACCATCACGTCCTTTTGAACCGCGCCCCGACCCTGCACCGGCAGGGCATCCAGGCTTTCCAACCCGTCCTCATCGAGGGGCGGGCCATCCAGATTCATCCGCTGGTATGTACGGCGTTCAACGCCGACTTTGACGGCGACCAAATGGCCGTGCACGTACCGCTTTCCAGCGAGGCCCAAATGGAGGCCCGGTTCCTGATGCTCTCGACGAACAACATCAACTCAACCTCCAACGGCCGCCCCATCGTTACGCCGACCCAGGACATTGTGTTGGGTTCCTATTACATCACCAAGGAAATGCCGGGCGACAAGGGCGAAGGCAAGGCCTTCTCCAGCGCCCAAGAAGTCATCATCGCCTTTGAAGCCGGGCAAATCGGGAAGCACGCCCGAATCAAGGTGCGCCGCAACGGCAAATTGATCGAGACGACCGTGGGACGGGTTTTCTTCAACCAGGTCATCCCGGCCGAACTTCCTTATGTCAACCGGGTCATGACCAAGAAGGAATTGGGCGACCTGGTGGCCCTGTGCTACGAGAAGCTCGGCCAAGAACAAACGGTCAAGCTGCTGGATGACGTCAAGGAGTTGGGTTTCAAGTTCGCCACAAAGGCGGGGATTACGGTGTCGATCGACGACATGAAGATCCCCAAGGACAAGCCGGAAATCTTAAAGCGCTCCTATAAGGAAGTCGCGGAGATTGAAAACCAATACAAGAAGGGCATCATCACGGCGGGCGAGCGCTACAACAAAGTCATCGACATTTGGACCCATACGACCGATGAAATCGCGGAGGTCATGTTTGAGAACCTCAAACTGGACAGCAACGGCTTCAATCCGATCTACATGATGGCGGATTCAGGGGCCCGCGGTTCCAAAATGCAGATCCGCCAATTGGCCGGCATGCGGGGCCTGATGGCCAAGCCGCTCCAAAAAATCACGGGTTCCATCGGTGAAATCATCGAATCCCCCATCACGGCCAATTTCCGCGAGGGATTGACGGTGTTGGAATACTTCATTTCCACCCACGGCGCCCGGAAGGGCCTGGCGGATACGGCCTTGAAGACCGCCGACGCCGGTTACTTGACGCGCCGTTTGGTGGATGTGGCCCAAGAGGTCATCATCAATGCGGAGGATTGCGGTACGGTCAACGGCATCCGCGTGGCCGCCATCAAGGAAGGCGTGGAGATCATCGAGCCCTTGAAGGACCGCGTTGCGGGCCGGATCGCCGTGGATAACGTGGCCAATCTCCTGACCTCCGAAGTGATTGTCCGCGGGGGACAAGCCATCACCGAAGAAATCGCGGAAAAGTTGGAAGAGGCCGGCATCGAGCAGATCCGGGTCCGTTCGGTCCTGACCTGCGAACTCGAAAGGGGCGTCTGCGCCAAGTGCTACGGCGTGAACCTGGCCAACGGAAAGTTGGTCCAAATCGGCGAGGCGGTGGGCATTATCGCCGCCCAATCCATCGGCGAACCGGGCACCCAGCTGACCCTCCGGACCTTCCACGTGGGCGGGGCCGCCAGCCGCGCCTTGGAGCAATCCAAGATCGAATCCCGGAAGAACGGTACGGTCCGGTTCCATAACCTGAAGGTGGTGGATAACCGCAACAAGGAATTGATCGTCCTCAACCGCAACGGCGAGATTTCGGTTTACGATGAAAAGGGAAGGACCATGGAAAATTACGTGGTCCCCTTCGGTTCGACCTTGAAGGCCCGCGAGGGCGTCACGGTGAAGGAAGGCCAGCTTCTGGCCCAGTGGGATCTTTATAAGGTCCCCATTTTCACCGAGGTTTCCGGAACGGTCAAACTGCAGGATGTCATTCGCGGCGTCACCGTGCGCGAGGAAATCGACTCCTCGACGGGCTTGAAGGAACGTGCGGTGATCGAATACAAGGACGAAAACCTTTCGCCCCGGTGCGTCATCTTGAACCCGGAAAATGGGGAAGCCATTAAGAGCTACCGGCTGCCCACGGGATCGCTCATCAACGTGATGGACGGCGACAAGATCCTGGCCGGCGATATTTTGGCGAAGATTCCCCGGGAAATCTCCAAAACGCGGGACATCACGGGCGGGTTACCGCGCGTTGCGGAATTGTTTGAGGCCCGGCGCCCCAAGGGAAACGCCGTTATCGCCAAAGTCAGCGGTACGGTGGGTTTCGGCACCGCCTCCAAGGGTTATCAACGCGTCGTTATTTCCAATACGGAAGGGAAAAAGACAATCGAAGAGGAATACGCCATTCCGTATGGCAAGCACTTGAACATCCACGAGGGCGATTTTGTCCGTGCGGGGGATGTGTTGACGGACGGTCCGGTCGATCCTCATGACATCCTGGAAGTGCAGGGTGAATCGGCGGTCCAAGAATACCTGCTGAGCAAGGTTCAAGAGGTTTACCGCCTGCAGGGCGTCAAGATCAACGACAAACACATTGAGGTCATCATCCGCCAGATGATGCGTAAAGTGGTGGTCCAGGAGCCGGGCGACACGGAGTTCCTGCCCAAGCAACAGGTGGATAAGCCCAAGTTCAGCAAGGAAAATGAGCGGGTGCAAGAGAAGGACGGGAAGACCGCCAGTGCGCACCCGATCCTTTTGGGCATCACCAAGGCTTCCTTGGGAACAGAAAGCTTCATTTCGGCCGCCAGCTTCCAAGAAACCACCAAAGTCCTGACGGAAGCGGCTGTTTCCGGCAAGATCGATGAGTTGAGGGGCCTTAAGGAAAATGTGATCATGGGGCACCTCATCCCGGCCGGTACGGGAAGCGCCTTCTACCGGGGCGTTAAAATCAAGGTGGACGAGCCCGAAGAAGAGCTCCCGACCGCCATAACGGCCGTTCCTGCGGCTGAAATGGATGATATCGACTTGAAGGCCGAAGAAGGTTTTTCGGCTAAAAAAAGCCTTGACCAGCCCTAGGGGTTTTGCTAGCCTACCCCTCCGCGTTTGAGCAGGTTTGTAGCAGGAGAATCCTCCTTTTTGAGGGATCGCGGTTTTCAATCCCTTCAAAAATGGTGAGCAAGAGGAGGGCTTTGCGTGAAGGTTCCCCTTGGGACATGAGTCCCGAGGCTGTCACTGGAATACTCATGGGGCAAAGGCGGAGCTCACTGTCTTTGCCTTTTTTATTTTTGGGATTACTTGGAGGAGATCTTTGCCGACGCTTAATCAATTGGTCAGGTTGGGCCGTGAAAAAAGCAAACACAAAACCAAATCCCCTGCGCTAAAAGCTTGCCCGCAAAAACGCGGCGTTTGCGTCAAAGTGGCGACCATGACTCCGAAAAAACCGAATTCGGCCCTCCGGAAAATCGCTCGTGTCCGCTTGACCAACGGCATGGAAGTCACTTGTTACATCCCGGGTGTCGGGCACAATTTGCAGGAGCACTCGATTGTCCTGATCCGCGGCGGTCGCGTGAAGGACCTGCCGGGCGTCCGCTATCACATCATTCGTGGCGCGCTGGATGCCGCCGGCGTGGCGGACCGCAAGCAGGGACGATCCAAATATGGAATGAAGCGGCCTAAAGAAGCCGCCGCGAAAAGTTAAGGAGTAAGACATGCCCCGTCGCAAAGTCGCCGCCAAGCGGGAAGTCCTTTCGGATTCCCGCTACAACAACAAGCTGGTTACGAAGTTCATCAATTGCATGATGTACGACGGCCAAAAAATGGTCGCGTCCAGCAGCTTTTATGATGCCTTGGATGTTTTGGGCGAAAAACACGGTGAAGGCGCCTTGAACGTGTTTAAAACGGCCATCGATAATGTGAAACCCGTTTTGGAAGTCAAGTCCCGGAGAGTCGGCGGCGCCACCTACCAAGTTCCCGTCGAAATCCGTCCCGAGCGCCGGACCTCGCTGGCCATCCGTTGGATCCTGACCGCGGCCCGCGCCCGCAAAGAAAAGACGATCGCGGAAAAACTGGCCGCGGAATTTACCGATGCCTTCAAAAACCAAGGCACGGCCATCAAGAAAAAAGAAGACACTCACAAAATGGCGGAAGCCAACCAGGCCTTCGCCCACTATCGCTGGTAATTGACGAGGAACCAAAGTGACGACCACAACGACCCGACAGATTCCCTTGGCCAAGACCCGAAACATCGGGATCATGGCCCATATTGACGCCGGAAAGACGACCCTGACCGAGCGCATCCTCTTTTATACGGGCCGCACCCATAAGATCGGGGAAGTGCACGACGGTGCCGCCACCATGGATTGGATGCCCCAGGAGCAGGAGCGCGGCATCACCATTACTTCGGCCGCCACCACCTGTTTCTGGAAGACCAACCGCATCAACATCATCGACACGCCCGGCCACGTGGACTTCACCATCGAGGTGGAGCGATCCCTGCGCGTGCTGGACGGCGCCATCGGCGTTTTCGGCGCGGTCGAAGGCGTGGAGCCCCAATCGGAAACCGTCTGGCGCCAAGCCACCCGTTACGGAGTCCCCCGCATCGCGTTTGTGAACAAAATGGACCGCGTGGGGGCCGATTATTTCGCGGCCATCGACCAGATGCGCCACCGTTTGAACGCCAATGCCCACGCGGTCACCCTGCCGGTGGGGGAAGAGGACAAATTCGACGGGATCATCCACTTGGTGGAGATGAAGCGATACCGCTGGATGGACGACTCCCTGGGCGCGAAGTTCGAGGTCGAGGAAATTCCGGCCGAGATGAAGGATATGGCCGCCAAGTTTCGCAAGGAACTTGTGGAAGCGGTGGCCGAATTCGACGACGACGTGATGCAAAAATACCTGGATGGCACGGAGATCACGGCCGAGGAAATCCAAGCCTGCATCCGCAAGGGGACCATTTCCAACAAGTTCAACCCCGTCTTCTGCGGGTCGGCCTTCAAGAACAAGGGCGTGCAGCCCCTTTTGGATGCGGTCATCAACTACCTGCCATCGCCGATTGATATTCCCCCCGTCAAGGGCCATAACGCGGAAACCAACGAGGAGGAGATCCGGGAGACCAGTGATGACGCTCCCTTCTCCGCCCTGGCCTTCAAGATCATGACCGACCCCCACGTGGGCAAGCTGGTTTACTTTCGCGTTTATTCGGGAAGCCTATCGGTCGGCTCCTACGTTTACAACTCAACCAAAGGCAACCGCGAGCGCGTGGGACGTCTTTTGCAGATGCACGCCAATAAGCGGGAAGAGATCAAGGAAGTGCACGCGGGCGATATTGCCGCCACGGTCGGCATCAAGACCATAACGACCGGCGACACGTTGTGCCTTGAGGAAAAACCCATCATCCTTGAGAAGATGGTTTTCCCGGATCCGGTCATTTCGGTGGCCATCGAACCCAAGACCAAGGTCGACCAGGAAAGAATGGGCCTGGCCTTGGGCAAGTTGGCCGAGGAGGACCCTTCCTTCCGCGTCAAGAGCGACGAGGAAACGGGCCAGACCATCATTTCGGGAATGGGCGAGCTGCATCTGGAAATCATCGTGGACCGAATGATGCGGGAATTCAATGTGCAAGCCAACATGGGCAAGCCCCAGGTGGCGTATCGTGAGACCGTCCGTAAAAGCGTCGAAGCCGAGGGGAAATACATCAAGCAAACCGGCGGGCGCGGCAACTACGGGCATGTTTACATCAAGATGGAACCCCAAGAGGCCGGGAAGGGAATTGAATTTGTCGATGGCATCAAAGGCGGTTCGATTCCCCGGGAATTCATCCCTGCCGTTCAAAAGGGGATTATGGACGCCAAGGACAGTGGGGTGCTGGCGGGTTACCCCGTGGTTGATTTCAAGATCACCCTCTTCGACGGTTCTTATCACGACGTTGACTCCAATGAAATGGCCTTCAAAATCGCGGCTTCCATGGCATTCAAGGACGCCATGAAGAATGCCGAGCCTGTTATTTTGGAACCGATCATGGAGGTGGAGGTGGTTACCCCCGATGACTTCATGGGTCCGGTGATGGGAGACCTCCAATCCAAGCGCGGAAAGATCGAGGGGATGGAATTGCGCGGGTCCGCCCAGATTATCCGTTCGAAGGTCCCGTTGTCTGAAATGTTCGGATACTCCACGAATTTAAGGTCGATGACCCAGGGCCGTGCGACTTATTCCATGCAGTTCGCACGCTACGAGGAAACGCCCAAGTCGGTGCAGCAAGAAATCATCGCAAAAGTGAAGGGCTGATCAAAACCAACACCCTGGACGGGGTGTAAGAGGAGGCGTGTCTATGTCAAAAGAGAAATTCGTACGCAACAAGACGCATGTGAATATCGGTACGATCGGTCACGTCGACCACGGGAAGACCACGCTGACGGCGGCCATCACGACGGTGCTGGCGAAGAAGGGTTGGGCGACGGCGAAGGGATAC
>JAICXI010000457.1 GCA_025980505.1 bacterium
CGGATCGCGGCCGCCGAAGAAGCCGGTATTTCCAGGGCCTCGGGATGCATGACATGGTCCTCCAGTTCATCCGAGGCGACCGGCAAAAAAGTGCCCAAACCCACATGGAGCACCACCGGAACCTGGCGGACCCCCCTTCGCTTCAAGTCGGCCAAAAGGGCCTTCGTGAAATGCAATCCGGCGGTCGGCGCCGCCACCGAACCCTCCTTTCGGGCGAAAAGGGTCTGGTACCGCTCCCGATCGGAAGAATCGTCGGGCCGTTTGATGTAAGGCGGCAAGGGTACATGCCCATGGCGGCGGAGAAACTTCCTAAAATCACCCGTCCCATTGAAACGGACGATAAAGTGGCCGTCCTCGAGTTTTTCCAGCACGGCCGCCTCGCCCTTCGGTTCCAACCGCAAGACGGCGGCGCCCTTGATGCGCTTGGCCGGGCTGATCAAAACTTCCCATTCGTTGGCGGCCTCACCCAAGGCTTGCCGCAACACGAAGATTTCAAGCCGGGCGCCCGTCCCGGCCTTGGTGGCGAACAGCCGGGCGGGAAAAACCTTGGTGCAGTTGACGACGGTCAAATCGCCGGGCAAAAGCCAGCGGGCCAGGTCGCGGACGCGGCTGTGTTCCACGTGGCCGGTTTTACGGTCCAACACCAGCAACCGGGCCCCATCCCTTTTTTCGAGGGGTCTTTGGGCGATGCGGTCGGAAGGAAGGTTGTAATTGAAAAGGCTCGTTTTCACGGCATCCCCACGAGGATTGGTTTTGCGCTCACGACCGCCTTGGACGGCCGCCCTACAAACCGCCGGTGGCCGGCCCTTAGGGACCGTCCCTCATTTTCTCGATCAGGACGCCCTGGTAATAATGCCGAAGGATTTCAAAGGCATTGTAACCCTTCAAGGCCATCCCACAGGCGCCTTCCTGGCAAAGGCCCACGCCGTGTCCCCAACCCTTTCCATTGAAAAAAACCTTGGCACCCTTGATCACGACGTCAAACCGGGTGCTGCGGATAACATCCGGCCCCACCGCCATCCGGAAGGCCGTTCCCTTGATGCGCTTCCAGGCCCCGTCCCCGTCCATGATCGCCAGTTCCCCTATCCGGTTGCTCTCGTCGCGGGAAACCGCCTTCAAGCCCACCACGTCCGAAACCCTCCATCCGGCAGCCCTCAACTTGCGGGCCAAGTCGGCCGATGAAATTTCCGCCTGCCATCGGAAGTGGGCCCCGTTGTTCCCGAAATCACAGGCCACGGACCGGAGGTAGGGTTGATCCTGGCTCCAGACCTCCTTGGCCCCGCAGGTCCTTCCCCCGCAATTGGAGTGGAAAAAAGCCTGGATGGGTTTGGAACCGTAAGTCAGTATCTCCCCTTCGGTCTGGGAAACCGCCTGTTGGATATGGTCGTTTACCAAGTCCGAACCCCGGTACATCTGGAACAAGGCCGTATTCTCCAAGTCGTAAGGCTCGCCCGCGCTCCGGGCCTGGGACCGCTTCAAAACCGCGAAGGTACGGGCCGCGATGGCCTGGGCTTTCAAGGATTCCAAGGGCCAGTTCCGCGGGATTTCGCCGGCCAGGACCCCCATGACGTAATCTTCCAGTGACAATTCATTAATGGCCGTCAAGGTTCCGGTTCCATCCTCAACGATCTTCAGGGACCCCCGGTAATTTTTACCGTTCACCCCGATCTGGCCTTCGCCCAGGGGCTCGATAAAAGCCTCCCGTCCGTATAGCTTGTCGGCCGTCAAAACCGCCGCGCGGTACCTTTCCTCGCCCTTTTCCACGACCGGCGTCCCCTCCATCGGGAAACCCGACAAGACGAAGGATTCGGGCGCTGTCAAGCGGATCGACGGCTGGCGCACCGCGATAGCCACTCGAATCCGCCGCACGGGAATCGTTTCTTTCGTTGCGGGGGGGGGATTCGGGCAGGATTGGAAGGGGGTTTGTGAAACCGGGGCCGTGGCGCAACCGGTCCCCGACGCCACTACCCGCGCGCCGCGCACCGCCCAGGGGACCGGCGTGGTGGCCGCGGTCGACGCGGCCGGCGGCACGGTCACCCTGAAGCACGACCCGATCCCGGCGCTC
>JAICXI010000181.1 GCA_025980505.1 bacterium
CCATGCTCGTGGGGGGCAAGCCCGCATCCGGGAGGGCCGGTGGAAGCCCGGTATCCGCGCCGGGCAATTGGGCGGAAGACTCCGGAGGCAAGCTTGAATCGGGCAAAGCGGGAGGGGCACCCATATCATTCGGCAATTGGGATTGGGGCGGGAGAGCGGGTGAACCCGAATCCGTGGGAGCTCCGGCGGGCAAAGGCGGCAAGGACAAGTCACCCGACGGCGCCTCTCCGGCGGGCGCCGGAGGCAACCCGTTCGCATCCGAAGCCCCCGGGGCCGGCAAGGCCGGCAAAGAGGAGTTATCCGAGGGCGATCCGGGAACCTCCGAAGCGCCTGCGGGCGGCAACGCGGGTAAGCCCGAATCCGGCGCGCCGGTGGAAGGCAAGGGAGGGGCCGAATTATCCGTGGGAGGCGGCAAAGACGGAAGGGTGGAAGCGCCGTTATCAGCCGGCAAAGGCGGGGCCGAATTATCCGTGCTCAAAGGCGGGAGGGCGGAGGATCCGTCGGCCGGCATCGCGGAGTTTTCCGTTCCCAAAGGCGGAAGGCTTGAACCTGCCGGCCCCGTGGAGGAGTTGTCCATCGGCAGGGCCGGCAAGCTGGAACCGGATGAGGCCGCTCCATTTTCCGGCATGGGCGGAAGCGAACCGGGAGCCGAGGAGTTGTCACTGGGCAGGGGCGGCAAGGGTGAAGCGGAAGCGCCGGAAGAACCGGTTTGGCCGGGCATCGGCGGCAAAGGCGGCTGGCTGGAAGAGGTCCCCAGGGCGGCGGCCGTCCTTTTCCGTTTCGACGCCACCTGGATGCCCCCGTGGAAACGCCGCATATCGGGATTCATGAACAGGTTTTGCGGCAGATAGCCCGCCACTTCGGAAGTCACTTTTTTCGCGATCAGGTTGTCCGAGGGGTCAACCGTCAGCTCGATGAAATCGAAAGACGACGTATAGCGTTGGGTGTCGACGATCCGAATGAATCCGACCGGTTCCCCCGCCGGCGTAAAGAGGGCGTAAACGTCGCCTTTCTTGGCGCCCCCCAAATCCCCGAGATCAATGTAGTTGGCGCTGTAGTTTTTGCCCGGCTGGTCCCTCAGTGCGATGACCTGCCCACCCAAGACGGTCCGGTTGTTGAAAAGGTTCTTGATCAGGTTGCGGGTCTGGACGGAATAAGGCAGATCCGTTCCCGTCGAGGGCGCCATTTGGTAGGAAGGAAAAGAAACGTTCGGAACGGCCAGCCCCAGGGAGATAAACGAAAGCAGGAAGAAAGACCTTTGGGATCTCATGACCACCTCGGGAATGAAGTTGGATGACGGCTGCAGCCGGCGTTTTAACATCATATTCAAAAAATAAAAAAAGGGGGGATTTTTTTCAAATCCCCCCTTGGAACGCCTTTTGGAAAAGCCCTTTTTAAAGGCGGGTGATCAGGGAAATATAGTGGATGCCGCCGATCGAATTACTGACATAAGCGTAATCGATCTCAAAAAGATAAGCCCATACCCCGACCCCGGCTGAAGGCGTGAAGGAATCGTTGTCAAACTGGAAGCCCTTTGTTTCAAACCCGCCACGGACCGCCACAAAATGGCGGTACCAATATTCCACGCCGAAATGGTAGTTGTTCAGGGACTTATCCATGTAAAGCGAATCCGCGTCAAAATTCACCGTCAGGGTGCTGACCGGGACCTCCGCATTGCCCTGGGCTTCCCTCTTCCCCAATTCCTGGGAATAGGAAATACCCAGCGTGGCGCTGGGTTGCAAAATCTGGGTCGGGTTGGACGTGGTGTTCTGCCATTGGATATAGGATCCGCCGGTGAAATCCCGCGCCACCAGCCCGATCGTCAGTTCTTTCATGGGCTTGAACAGGAGGCCGATGTCCGACCCGAAGCCGAAGGCCGAAGCCGTATAGGCGTCCGTCTTTAACAGCTTGATGGTCCCACCCACGGCGAACTGCTTGCTGAGCTTCCAACCACCCGAGATCAAGCCCGCCTGGTCCGCGTAAGTGGCGTAGCCCGTCACCGTAGGAGTGTTGCCGGTCAGGGGGATGCCGTCCACACCCAGCCGTAAATAACTGATGGCATAGGAGCCGGCCGATTCGGTATTGAAGGCGAGGTTGACGAAGTCATAACTTTGAAGATCGTTTTCGGCCGCGTGCATGGTGGTGATTTCAACGTCATCAATCAACGCCAAGCCCGCCGGATTCCAATAAGCCGCAGTGGCATCGTTGGCGGCCGCCGCAAATGCGCCGCCCATGGCCAAAGGCCTGGCCCCCGCGCCCTTGGTGAGAACCTCCGCCGCATAAGCCGTGTTATCCGCGTGAACCGCAGCCGGTTTGGATAACACGACGGCGCTTAAAAGCGCCAGAAAAAAACTCAGTATTCGTTTTGAAATCACAACTGTTCTCCTCTCTCATTCTTTTTTAAACGGTCGTTTGGGCGTCGATTCATTCGGGCAATAAAAAGTTTATCAACCGCATTTACAAAATTCAACTTGATTAAAACAAGGCCCGTCCCACCTTCATCCCATTTAAACCTCGTTAAACCTCCTTGAATTCGGCCCTTTTCTTCCCGAAAACAACTGCGTTTTATTTTCCTTCAACCGCCGTTTTTTCCCCGTCAACAGGCGAAAAGCCTTGGGAAGGAGGCGCCGTCGGAAACAATTGCCGGTCCTTCCGGAAAATGAAGCGTCTTGGGCAGGCCGGCCGGAAGCCAGCCCTTCCGGAACCGACGGTCGGGCGGGATGGAACAACTCTCGGTCCTTGGCCTTATTGCTCCCTGGAAAAAGCCTTGGTGGAGGCCGTGGCCGGCCCGCCGTTTTGTTGACAAAAGCTTTTGGGGCTCGGTATAGTTGACCCTCATTTGGCTCAAAACGCCCCAAAAGCCGTCCCCCAAACATTTTGAAGGAGTTTCGAATGTCGGAAATCAAGGTTTGTGGTAAATGCGGGTCTAAGAATCCTGTATCGAATAATTTCTGCGAACAATGCGGGGCCAAGCTTGCGGCCGCCGTCCAGCAGGACAAGGCCGGCCATAAACCGGCTCCGGTTTTCAAAGCCGCCAAGACTTCCCCCGAACCCGAGCTTAAGGAGAAACCCTCCCCCACCGCGGTTTCCGCCGTCTCCAAAAACGGATTCAACATTTCCTGGATGGAAATCGCCTATGCCATCCTGCTCCTGGTGACGGTTTTCACCCGCTTTGACCATTTGGGAAGCAAGCCCCACCACCACGACGAAAGCATGCACTCTTTTTATTCCTATCAATTATTCAAGGATGGGGATTACGAATATAACCCCATGATGCACGGGCCTTTCCAGTTCCATGGCAATGCCTTCATGTATTACCTCTTCGGCGTTTCCAACGCCACCTCGCGTTACCTGGCCGCCACCTTCGGCGTTTTAACCGTCCTCCTGGCCCTGTTCCTGAAGCCCTTCCTGGGACGCTGGGGCGCCTTTTTAGCCGCCGCCATGTTGGTAGCTTCCCCCAGTTTCATGTATTTCGACCGTTTCACCCGGGAAGACGCCTATATCGCGGGCGCCACCTTCCTGATGGTGGTGTTCTTGCTGCGTTATTACAAGTCCCGAAGACCCCTGGACTTTTGGCTGGCTTCCTTGGGATTCACCGTCGCCTTTTGCACGAAGGAATCCATGTTTTTAACCATCGCGGTGGTCGGCACCTACTTCTTCATCCGCCTGCTGCCCTGGGCCGACGTATTTATCGCGGGCGGACTCACGGCCTTTGGCGTCCTCACCCAGCTGATCATCCCCAAGGGCGCTTCCCTTCGCCTGCCGATTTTCCTGCTTTTGGTGGGTTGCGCTTTCCTTTACACCCTCTATCAGCTTTACCTGCGGTGGCGGGAAAACCTTCAAAAGGGTCCGGAAAGCACCTTGTGGGACGTCATTTGCGGCCTTCAGTTCGAGAAAATTGAATGGGAGCTCCTTTCCTTCATCGGCTGGTGGGTGGTGGCGATGCTTGCCTTTGAGAACCCCTGGCTCAACCTCAACCACGGCACCTTCTTTTCGCTCCTACTGTTGTTGGCTTACTTCGCCATCCTGTTCCGTTTCTGCTGGCTTTGGTTGACCAATGTGGCGCCCGCCTTGACCGGTTCTTTGTCCATTTCCCTCATCGTTTACACCCTCCTTTTCACCACTTTTTTCACCGTGGGGGCCAACCAACCCGATTTCTTAAGCCGCATCCACGGACTGATCAACGATGGAACCGACAAGGGGGGCGTCTATAACGGCGCCCTCGGCGGCTTGAAATACTGGTGGAGCCAGCACGACGTACATCGGGGCGACGAGCCCTGGTACTACTACCTTATCCAATTGCCGGCCAACGAAATGGTTTCCTTCCTTTTCTCGTTGGTTGCCATGGCCTATTACGGCATCTTCCGGCGCCGGAATGTTCCGCTCTTCCTTTCCTACTGGTATGTCGGTTCCCTGGCCCTTTTCTCCTGGGCCGGCGAGAAAATGCCATGGCTGATCCTTCACCCGCTGTTGCCGGCCCTTCTCCTGACGGCTTATTTCGTGGGGCAAATCATCGAGTCCAAACCCGCGGAACAACTTTGGAGGGCCGCGCGGGTGTCCGCCCTCGTGCTTTTCGGCATCCTGATGTCCTATTCGTTGCACTCGGCCGTACTGTTAAGCTTCTACCACGAAGCCAACCCGGTGGAGCCGCTGGTGTACGTGCAATCGGGGCCCGATGTCCAGGAAGTGGAGCGGATCGTTCGGGAGATTTCCTACGGCGAGACCGGCGGGACGGACTTGGCCCTGACCATCGAGGACAAGTGTTCCTGGCCCTTTGCCTGGCAGTTGAGGGACTTCCAGAAACGCAACCACCCTTCCAGCATCACC
>JAICXI010000207.1 GCA_025980505.1 bacterium
GCTTATAGTAGATGCGACCCAGGGTCTGCAGGCGCAAACGCTCGCTAATGTCTACCTTGCCATGGCAGCTGATCTGACAATTATCCCCGTGATCAACAAGATCGACCTGCCGGCCGCGGACGTGGAACGCTGCAAGAAGCAAATGGAGGAATCCATGGCCTTGCCGGGCGAGGAGGCCATCCTGGCCTCGGCCAAGGAAGGCCTCGGCATCCAGGACATCCTGGAGGCCGTGGTGGAGCGCGTCCCCCCTCCCCGCGGGGAAGCGGCCGAGCCCTTGAAAGGCCTGATCTTCGATTCCATGTACGACATTTACCGGGGCGTCATCGTGTTCGTGCGGTTGCTGAACGGCACCATCACCAAGGGCACCAAGATGAAGTTCATGGCCACGGGCAAGGTGTTCGAGGTCGAGGAAGTGGGCGTGTTCAAGCCCAAGATGGAAAAGATCGAAAAACTGTCCGCGGGGGAAGTGGGTTATATCGCGGCCAACATCAAGGAAGTGCGCGACGCCAAGGTGGGGGACACCATCACCGAGGAGGGACGGCCCACCGAATCGCCCCTGCCGGGCTTCAAGGACGTCCTGCCCATGGTTTTCTGCGGGCTTTATCCCGTGAACTCGGAGGATTACGACGACTTGAAGGAGGCCCTGTCCAAACTCAAGCTCTCGGACGCGGCGCTCTCTTATGAGCCGGAAACATCCGTGGCCCTTTCCTTCGGCTTCCGCTGCGGTTTCCTGGGGCTCCTCCACATGGAAATCGTGCAGGAACGCCTGGAACGGGAATACAACCTGAACCTCATCGCCACGGCCCCCAGCGTGGTTTACAAGGTCAAGAAGACCGACGGGGAGGAGATGCTGGTGGACAACCCCTCCAAGCTGCCGAACCCCTCCATGATCGAGGAAATCCAGGAACCCTACATCGACGGCAAGATCATCGTGCCGGCCGACTACATCGGCGCGGTCATGACCCTTTGCCAGGAGCGCCGGGGCATGCACAAGGACACGCATTTCCTCGACACCAGCCGGGCCTTGATCACCTACGAGCTCCCCCTGGCCGAGGTGGTCATGGACTTTTTCGACAAGCTGAAAAGCTGCACCAAGGGCTACGCCTCGCTGGATTACGAGCCCATCGGCACCAAGCCGGGGGAAGTGGTGAAGGTGGACATCCTGTTGAACGGCGAGCCGGTGGACGCCCTCTCCTTCATGGTGCACCGGGACAAGGCCGAAGTCCGGGGCCGGGGCATCGCCGAGAAACTGAAGGAAATCATCCCCCAGCAGCTTTTTGAGGTCCCCATCCAGGCGGCCATCGGGGGGAAAATCATCGCGCGGGAGACGGTGCGGGCGCGCCGCAAGGACGTCCTGGCCAAGTGCTATGGCGGGGACATCTCGCGGAAGCGGAAATTACTGGAAAAGCAAAAGGAAGGCAAGAAGCGCATGAAGTCCATCGGAAGCGTCGAAATACCACAGGAAGCTTTCATGGCGGTTCTTAAAGTTGAAGATTAGATGCGCCAAATCAGAGGCGGTGGTTGAACCACAAAGGGCACCAAGGTCGCCAGGAACGACAACCAAGGAATATTTGAACCCCGAAATCCGGTCTTTTCCGGTTTTTCTTGGTGTCTTGATGGTTCAAGGGTTTTTGCCGTAGGCCGTGTTTACGGCGTAATTCGTGTAAGGAGTGGAAATGGAAAACTTAAATACGGTTCTTTGGATCCTGTTCGGCGTCCTGTCGGTGGTGGAGGGGATCCTGCGGTGGATCGCCCCGGCCTACCGGAAAAACCCGGCCCATGCGGGTACGGTGGAAACCCTCGATTCCCTCTGGGTGGCCATGGCGGTGGCCCTGGCCTTGAAGACGGTCCTGCTCCAGCCTTTCACCATCCCCTCGGGTTCCATGGAGGATACGCTGCAGGTGGGCGACTATATCCTGGTGAAGAAATACGAGTACGGCTACTCGCTCTTCAACCAGACGCCGAGGTTCCTGGAGTTCCAGAAGCCCCACCGGGGCGACATCGTGGTTTTCGTCTTCCCCCTGGACCATTCCAAGGATTTCATCAAGCGCTGCATCGGCACACCCGGCGACGTGGTTGAATTGAGGAACCAGGACCTTTACGTGAACGGCCAGTTGCAATTCGAACCTTACGTGAAGCACGTGCTGCCCATGCCCCTGGCGCTGAGGGAGGAAGGGCCGGACTCGGTCAAGGTGAATTTCGGGCCGGTGACGATCGATCCCGGGCACTATTTCATGATGGGCGACAACCGCGACAACAGCTACGACTCCCGCTATTGGGGGCAATTGGACGAAAAGCTCATCAAGGGGCGGGCCTGGTTCATTTACTGGCACAGCCAGAACTTCATCCCGGATTTCCACCGGATGTTCAAGATGCTCCACTGAAAAAAGGGACTTCGAAGCCGCGAAGGCACGAGGAAAAAGCGGCGAAAAAGGGAAGGCAACCCAACGGATCGCCGCCTCGCCCTGAAGCAGGGCCGGCTTAGCCGCGGGGCTCCTTCCCCCTCGGGGGGGAAGGAGGGGATGGGGGTGCCGTTCCTAATCCGCTTGACCTGCGACAGGATTGGCCGGTCAAGGCTTTCGGGGACAACTTAACCTCATGCCTTCGCGATGAAAAGGGATTCTTGACTTGAACGCTTATCTCCATATCCCCTTCTGCACTTCCATTTGCAGCTATTGCGACTTCACTTCCTTCGCCGGGCAGGAAGGGAGGATGGGAGCCTATGCGGACGCCCTTTGCCTGGAAATCGCAGGCTCCGACCTGGCCGGCCCGCTTGAGACCGTTTATTTCGGGGGCGGGACCCCTTCCTTGCTTCCGCCGGAAAAGGTCGGGAGGATACTGGAAGCCCTCCGCGCCAAGGCCGGTTTTGACCCTGAAGTGGAAATCTCCATGGAAGCCAATCCCGAAACCGTCGACGCGGACCGCCTGGGGCGGTACCGGGCCTCCGGGGTGAACCGGCTCAGCTTCGGCGCCCAAGCGATGCAAAAGGAAATTTTAAAAAAACTGGGCCGGGGCCACGAATGGGACCGGGTGGAACAAGCCTTCGGGTCGGCGCGGAAGGCCGGGTTTCAAAACGTCAATTTGGACCTCATGCTCGGTTTGCCGGGCCAGTCCCCGGAAATGTTCCGGGAATCCCTCCAAGGGGCCGCCGCCTTGGGCCCCGAGCATCTTTCCCTCTACGCCCTGCAGGTGGAAGAAGGAACCCCCTTGGCCCGCCAGGTGGCGGAAGGCCTGGCCTTGCCCAATGAGGACGAGGCCGCGGATGAATACGCCTGGGCCCAGGATTTCCTCGCCCGGCAAGGATTCGAGCAGTACGAAGTCTCCAACTTTTCCAGGCCCGGCCGACCTTGCCGCCACAACTGGAACATCTGGCGGGGCGGGGATTACTGGGGCTTTGGGGTGTCGGCGGTGGGAACGGTCAAGGGCATCCGGCATAGCCACGGGGAGGACCTGGCGGAATATATCCGCCAAGCCCAGGGCGGGGAGGGCGTGACGCTCCAAAGGGAAATCCTTCCGGCACCGGTGAGGGCCTGGGAAAAAGTGATGCTGGGTCTGCGTACCCGGGAAGGCGTGGAGGAATCCGCGGTCGAACCCTACCTCCGGGGGCGTTCCGCCACCCATGGGGAGGGATTCAAGCGTTTGCTGAAGGAAGGCCTCCTTTCGCTTTCCAACGGCCGCTATCAAGTGTCGCCCAAGGGCTATTTTGTCTTGAACGGGATTTTGGGGGTCTTGGCGGCGTGAAATAGGGGTGGAACCAAGCAGGCCCCTCCGGGAAGGAAGACGGGGAGCTCCTTCGTTTTCAAGCTTAAATCCAGTCCTCCTTCCCCGGCCCCGAAGGGTCCAGGCGGTTTTTAGGGGGCATTTCAGCCGACCCAAGTTGACTTTCCCACCCGCCTACTTATTATGATGAAGCCTGAAACGCCTGGAGGGGGAAATAAACCCGGTGAACAACCAACCTTTACAAGAACGGGAGGAGAACGTCCTTTCGTCGGTCATCCACCATTACGTGACCACGGCCAAGCCGGTCGGGTCCCAGGTGATCGCCGAAAAGATGGACCTGTCCTCGGCCACGGTCCGCAACGTGCTCGTGGACCTGGAACGCAAGGGATACCTCACCCATCCCCATACTTCGGCCGGGCGCATTCCCGTCGACCAGGGCTACCGCTTTTACGTCGACCGCCTCATGCAGGCCCGGGCCTTGAGCCTGAAGGAAAAACGCGAAATCGAGCAGGAATACGAGCGGGCCAAGGACGAAGTTGAAATCCTCATGCGCCACACGGCCAAGATCTTGTCCGCCGTGACGCGGCTGGCGGGCCTGGCGGTTTTCCACGTCCCCCAGGAAATCTCGCTGGACCATTTCCGGCTGGTGGCCATCGATTCCCGCAGGGTCATGGTCATCCTGGCGCTGGCCCAAGGCTTGATCAAGGAGGAAATGGTCTGGCTGGATGAA
>JAICXI010000179.1 GCA_025980505.1 bacterium
ATGAGGTCGCCGGCCTTGATCATCTGGCGCAAGGCCCATTTCCGAAAACCCGTATGGAAAAAGAGAAGCAACATCAGGACCACCAAGCCCAAGAGCCCCAGCATAAAAACCAGAACGATGACTTCCCGGGACCCGCCAATGAATTCCGGGTGGTCATGGAGGTAAAAAAGCCCGCCGAAACACACGCAGGAAAGCACCAGGTTGAAGACCATGTTTTGGGCGAAAGAAAGCGGCACCGTCACCGAATAAGGCACCTTCTCGTGTTTAAGAAGGAAGGAACGGATGGCGATTCCCGCCCAACCACCGGAGGAAATAATGAAGTTGATGGTGTAGGAAATGAACATGATGGAAAAAAACCGGTTGAAGGGGATACGGTAGGGCGTCATCAGGAAAAGGCCGTTGAAGGAAAGCGTGAAGGCCAGGTAGGCCGTGGCGGTGCAGATGAGGGCGTAAATCACCTGTTCGCCGTGGATGTTCCGCAGTACGTTGAACAGCCGGGGGATATCGGTGAAAAAGGCCGTGCCCAGGGCCAGCACCATGATGCCCACGACAAAGAGGGAGATGATGACCAGGGCTTTCCGGTTGGATTGGCTCATTTTACGCTCCGCGGATTCTCAGGTTGTTTCAATTTAACGGGTGAAGTCGGATCTGAAATTTCCTTTCAAATAAGGGAAGGAAATTGGCAATAACTCAAAATTGAAGTTAAAATAAGTCCATGTTTCCCAAACGCGTCCTGCCCCTTGCCGGCATGCTCCTCCTGGGCCTCGGCTGCGCCCCGCTCCACAAGGCTGTCCAATCCCCGCCCGAAGCGGCGGAAGAGGCGGCTTCCCCGGCGCCTTCGGCGGAAACACCCTCCCCCGCCCTTTCGTCCCAGCCCCTGACGCTTGCCTTCGCCGGTGACATTATGATGGGAGGGTCGGCCGCCCACAAACTGAAAACCGAGGGTCCGGACTCTTTTTTCATCCATACCGCTCCTCTCCTCCGGCAGGCCGATATCGCCCTGGGCAACCTGGAAGGGCCTTTGGGAACGGGAGGGGACAAGTTTCCCCATAAAAAATACAATTTCCTCGTGGATCCCTCCTCGGCCGCCGGACTGGCCCGTGCGGGCTTCAAGTTGCTGACCCTGGCCAACAACCACACCATGGACTTCGGGGCGGAGGCCCTCCAGTCCACCCTCCAGGCCCTGGATTCCCAGGGGCTTCGGCATTGCGGCGCGGGGATGAACGAGGCCGAGGCCCGGAAACCCGCCTGGTTCGAGGCGAGGGGCCATAAGGTGGCGGTGTTGGCTTATTCCCTCACCTATCCCACGGAATATTGGGCCGGTGAAAAACGGCCGGGTTGCGCGGTGGCCTCGGGACCGGACATGCGGGAGGACATCCAAAAGGCCCGGGCCCAGGGCGCCGATATCGTGGTGGTTTGCTGCCACTGGGGCCAGGAAAAAAAGACCCGCCTCCGGTCCTACCAGCCCACCCTGGCCCACCTGGCCATCGACGCCGGGGCCGACGCCGTGGTCTGCCACCATCCCCACATCTGGCAGAGGCTCGAGATCTACCGGGGGAAACCCATCGCCTACGCCATCGGCAATTTCTGCTTCGGGACCCTCACTTCCATCGGCCAAAGCGGCCTCCTGTACCTGGACTTCGGGGAGGGGGGACGGTGGCTGGGAGGAAGGATCGTGCCGCTCAACGTGAACAATTACCAGGTAGGTTTCGCCTCCCGGCCCATGGCGGAAAAGGCCGCGGTAAAGTTTTATCTTTACTTGAAGAAGCTGTCGAATAACGCGGACCTGCGGCTGGTGGAAGGAAAAACGCCGGAAATCCTCTGGACCGCGCCCGAGACCGGCCCCGGGCCGTCCCCTTCCCCGGCGGACCCGTCCAAGGCCGGGGCCACCGCGGCGTCCCCGACTCCCGCGCCCTTCCCTTCCGGAACGCCGGTCGCCGACACCCCCGGCCCGGTGAACCCCCAAGGGACTCCCGAAGGGCGCCCCACTCCCCCTTTATTACCAACCCCTACCTTCGACCCCGCGGGCAATCCCGCAGGTTCGGTGCCCGGCGCGGGAAAGCCGTGATTCTTGGGGGAGGAAGGGCCCGCTCAACGAAGCCTGCTTCAAGGGGTTTCGGGGGAACCTTCCCGGAACGCAAGGATTCCGGAGTAAACCCGGTACGCCCGTAAAAGGAGATTCATGAAAAGGAACGGACTTCCCGGCCAAAGGGGCGCGGGCTTCTTGGATTACCTGATCACCCTGGCGCTCCTGGCCGGCCTGGCCTGGGCCGTCTGGGAATTCTGGTCCAACCCCGAGAACCGGCAGTCGGTGCGCCCGCAGGACACTTTCAGCCGCTGACCCCTTGGGAGGACCCGTCGGCTTGCGGCGACATCTTCGCTTTCGCCTTTTGGTATTCCCCGTCAAAGGCTTCCATGAGCTCGGGATAAAGCACGATTCTTTCCGCCCGGGATTTCCCCTTTTTGATCCGGACATCCTCGATCAGTAAATAACGGCCGGACTTGGGAGAATCCTTGACGGTGAACCGGTATTCACCGCTCTTCACTTGGATGGCCGACTCGTAAATTGTTTTGTTTTCCGATTCCATGGTACCCCCTTGGATGCGGCATCATACCCGGCACCGGCCCGGCGGCTCTTTTTTTCTTTCGGTCCGGCACCCGGCTTGCCTTTTACCTTCAGCAAGACGACGCCGTGGGATGGAACCCGCGCGGCGTAACGAGGACTCCGCCAGTTTAAATCCGCCCGCTTTTCAAAAGGGAATTTTCACGGCTTCCCTTTATTTCGGGAGCCTTTTCTGGATCTTGTACATTTCGGCTTGGGCCGCGCCCCGCGTGCCGGCATCGCCGGAAGGCAGCGCCAGGACCTGCTTGAACTTCTCAGTGGCCCCGGCCGCGTCGCCCAGCTGTTCCAGGGCCAGGCCCCATTCGTAATAAGCCTCGCCGTCGCCGGGATCGATGGCCGCCACCCGCTTGAACTGGTGGAGGGCCGCTTCCGGCCGGCCCCAGTCCATCAGCGTCAAGCCCCAGTCGAAATAAGCGGAAGTAAAACGGCTGTTGAGTTCCACGGCTTTCTCGAACTTTTGGATGGCCTGGGCGCGTTTGCCTTCCTGTCCCAGGATCACGCCCCAGTTGGTGTAAACCTGCGGGTCCCGGGGGTTGATCTGGAGGCCCTTCCGGCATTTTTGGACGGCCCCCTCGAAGTCGCCCAGGGACAACAGGGCCAGGCTCCAGTCGTAGTAGGCCTTGGAGAACCGGGGATTCAGCCCTACGGCCTTCTCAAATTTCCCGCAGGCTTCCTGGTAGCCGCCCAAACGGCTCAGGTCGTTTCCCCAGGCGTAATAAGCCGCGGCCATCCGGGGGTCCAGTTCCACGGCCTTTTGGTATTTTTCAATGGCCTCCGTGGTCCGGCCTTCTTCGTCCAGCGTGGCCCCCCACTGGTAATAAACCTGGGCGTCCCCGGGATCTTGTTCCAAGGCCTTTTGGTATTGGAGGATTTTCTCCGCGTCCGTTGGGGCCGGGGCGGCGGGAGCCCGGCCGGCAAGGAGCAGGAAGGCAAGGAGGGTTTGAATAAGGAAGGACTTCGCCGTTGGACCCATCCGGTTATTTTACTTCCTGGAGTAAAACAAGGGAGAGGATGAAATCGTTTCCAGGGCGATGGATCAGCGGAAGAACCCGCCTGGAAAGCCGTCCTTTTGAACCCTTCCCCCGGCACCTTCTCCACTCAAAAAAAACCCGGGAAATTCCCGGGCTTTGAACGCAAATAGTTCCAAGTAGCGGGCCTTACTCGATCAAATCCCCTTCGCCTTCCTTGTTCAGGTCCTTCACGATGGACTTCCCTCCCGGCGGAATGGGCGGCATGCCCGGCATGGGCGGTTTCATCCCGCCCGAAGGCGGAACCGGAGGCTTGGGCGCGCCCAGGGGAGGCGCTCCCGGCGCGGGCGGCTTGGGCGCGCCAGCGTCCAGTTTCATGCCGTCCACGTTATCCAGGTCCAAAATACCCGGCGGCGGCGCGGTGGGTTTCACGCTGGTGGGTATGACTTTGGGCGCAGCCATCCCCGGCATGACCGGGGCTCCGGGTGTTCCGGGCATGGAAGGTTTAGGCGCGGTCGACGGTGCGCCGGGAGTCATCCCCAAAGAAGGCATGCCGGGCATCGGGGGAGCGGCGGGCTTGGGGGCCATGGGAGGGGCTCCCAGGGGGGGTTTGGGCGCGGCCGGCGGCATGCCGGGGGCACCGGGTGCCGCGGGGGCACTGGAGGGCATGCCGGGCATCGGGGGTTTGGGTGCCGTCATTCCAGGCATTGGGACCACCGGCGGTACGCCCGGTCTGGGCGCGGCCGGCGGCACACCGGGCCCCGGCGGCGGAGCGGGCTTTTTATCGATCAAGGAGTCCAACAAGCCCGAAGTCGGGGCCGGGGGTTTGGGTGCGCCCGGAACCGGCGCGGCCGTGACTCCCGGCACGGCCGAGGTGGGAAACGAAGGTTTGGCCGGCGAAGCCGCCGGAGCCGGCGCGGCCGGCGGCGGTGTGGAAGGCGAAGGCCTCAATCCGGGGGCGGTCACGGGTGGGACCTTGGAAATAAGGGAATCCAGGAGTCCGGGGGTCATGGACGGCTTGGCTCCCGGCGCCGGGGGCGTTTCGGGTTTAGGCGCGCCCACCGGGGCAGGGGAAACCGGCGCCGGGGGTGCCGGCGGCGCTCCGGGTGTGGGCGACGGAGGCTTGGGCGCGCCGATTCCCAATCCCGGCCGGGAGGCAGGGGCGGCGCCCGGAGCCGGCGGTTTCAAGCCCATGGCCGCCGAGGGGGACATCGCAGGGGCGGAAGGCGCGGCCCCCGGCTTCCTCACTTTGGTGGCGAAGGTGA
>JAICXI010000054.1 GCA_025980505.1 bacterium
ATCCTCACCCTGCTGCAGGGCCCGGAAATGGGCCTTTTGGGAGGAGAGGAGCATTTTCTCGCCCATCTCCCCTTTCAAGCCGGGAAGGCGTTGCCTTTTCCAAAGCTCGAATAAATCCCCGCAAGCCCCGAGGTCCCCCTTGCGGAAGGGACGGAGGAGCACCGGATGTTCCTTTAAAAGGTGGTTGAGGTCCGCCCGCTTGGCGCGGTAGGCGTCCCCGTGGAGCCCCCCCAGTCGGGAGCGGTCATAAAGATATTCGACGAGGGTGGGCCGGACAGGGAAGCCCGCCCCTTCGGCGAATGTCTTCCCTTCCTCCGTGATTCCCTCGATGCGGGAGATGCCCCGGCCCGGGCCGTTCACCCGGCGCAGGTAATCGAAAGCCGTTTCCAGGCTTTCCGGGGTGAGGGGACGGGGGGCCGCCGGCAGATAAACATTTTTGCCGTAAAGGGCCACCAGGAACGACATCGGCCCCCGGGTGGCCAGCGCATAGGCGAACTCGTCCTGCCACATCAAAAAGGCGGGCAAGGAGGCGGACAGGGCGGGCGCGGGATAAAAAAGGGAGGCGGCCCGTTCCAAGCCGGAGTCGAGCGGTTCCACGGAGTCGAAGAAATCCGCGTGAGGCAGCTGGATTAAAGGCAAGGCTTAAAAATCCAATGGGCCAGGGATGAAGGGGGATGAACCCGGACAAGAAAAACCCCGAAAAAGGGAAACTTTCGCTTTTCCCATCCGTGAGTATCCCTGTTCATCCCTGGCGAAGTTTCATTGGCCCGTCAGGACCCGCGCGATCTCGCGGCGCAGGCCGTAGCTCAGTCGGTGGGCGCGGGAAGGCGGACGGTAATTGGCCAGGTATTGGGGAAGGTTGGCCAGGTCCACCACGCCGTGTTCGTGGTTGACGACGGCGGAAGCGTCGCCTTGGGGATGGGCGAACACCACCACTCCCTGGATCCAGATCTGCGAACATTCCTGGGCCCAACGGGGCGCCAGGTTGGATTCCAAGTGGCTCCTCAAGTGGTAAATCTGAGTGGCCACCTGCTTCAAGGGGTTGTAGAAACCCCGCTTGTAGCGGGAGCGGGTCTTGCGGGCCCGCTTGTGCAGGGTCCATTCCCGGTCCAGCACCTCGCCCGCGATGCGCCCGCGAAGATACTTGGTCTCAATGACGAACATGGCGCCGTGGGTGATCAACAGGTGGTCGAGTTCACGGGGTTTGTCCCCGGACTCGAACTGCACCGAATGCAACACCCGGGCGTCCATCTGGAGGTTGTCCAGGACCTTGGCCACCAGGGCCTCGCCCTCCGAACCTTCCCCCACGATGCGGCTGCGGTGCTGCGCAACGGTGAAGCTCCAAAAGCCCAAGACCAGCAAAATCGGCGATAAAAAATAACGGACCGGCCAGAACGGCAGGAAAACGGCGCCCAAAACACCCGCCGCAAAAAACGCAAACGTAATCCATCTCCAACGTGTCACCCACCGCATGGCCCGAGGGGGCTGCAGTTTCTGCAAAGTGGCGACCATAAACCTAAGCCTTTCCCAGCGACAGCTCGCGCACCTCCACAACCTCTTCCTGGTATTCGCTAATGAACTGAGGATATTTTCGAATGAGGGACGACAGGGTTGTGCTTTCCAAGTATCGCTGAATCCAATCTAAATAATGGTGCAGCTTCGCGGCCACGGATGGCCGCCCGAGCGCCGGACATTTGGTGTCCGCGCCCAACAACACTTTCTGGTGATCCCGGCTACGTATGATCACCGCGGGGTACATCGCGCAATCCAGGGGACGGGCCCCATAAACCTGGCACGTATGATCCTCAGGATTGAAAAACGAACAGGCAAACCCGTGCCCGCAAGTCACGAGTCCGGCCTTGGAAGCCAGGCCTTGGGCCGGCTCCCGGAACGAACCTTTGGTTTGAAGCGCTTCCGCCTGCATTCTTTCTTCCGGGAAGAAGAAAGGGGAGAGGGCCGCCTGCTTTTCGGGAAAGCGGCAGCACACGGGACACTCCAGGCAAATTTCACTGGATATCAATTGCGGCAATTGGGGCTGCATGAAGTCCTTGGCTTAAAGGTTGTAAATCCCAACGCCGATCGTGATAAGCCCCCCGATGATCAAAACGGGCGCCAGGGTCATGGACCCTAACGCCAGGAACATGTAACCCGCCACGAGGACGCCGACCCCGGCGCCCAAGGTGATCTTGCCTTCCTTGCTCATTTTAGGTTCAACGGTCTGGGTTTTGGCCTTTTCCGCCATGGGGGGAAATCCTCCGGCATTTGATTTTCAGGGCGTTATTGTACCAGAGGGAAGGGCAAAAATAGAGGAGGGAATGATCGAAGGGTGGCACCTGGAGGTTCCGGAAGGCGCGCCGGGAATCCGGGGGCCCCCAAAACCTTGAAATCCTTCAATCCGGCGGTGAAAAAGCGCCTTGCCGGTCCAGGGCCTGGGCCATTCCACCGGCTTTGCCCGCTCAGGACTGGGCGGGGGTAATGACTTTCAAACCGCCCAGGTAGGGCTGGAGCGCTTCGGGGATCAACACCGTTCCGTCCGCCTGCTGATAATTCTCAAGAATGGCCAGCCAGGTGCGGCCCACGGCCAGACCCGAACCGTTCAAGGTGTGGACCAGTTCGGGTTTTCCCCCGCCTTCCTTCTTGTATTTGATGGCGCCCCGGCGGGCCTGGAAATCGGTGCAATTACTGCAACTGGAAATCTCCCGGTAGGTGTTTTGGCTGGGAAGCCAAACTTCCAAATCATAGGTCTTCACCGAGCTGAAGCTCTTGTCCGCGGTGGCCAGCACCACCACGCGGTAAGGCAGCCCCAGGTTCTTCAGCACGTCCTCGGCGTCGGCGGTCAATTGTTCCAGGGCCTCCATGCTTTTGTCGGCCTCCACGAATTGGAACAACTCGACCTTGTTGAACTGGTGCAGCCGGATGAGTCCCTTGGTGTCCTTGCCGTAACTTCCCGCTTCCCGGCGGTAACAAGGCGTGAAGGCCGCGTACTTCCTCGGAAGGGAAGCGGCCGGAAAGGTTTCGCCCCGGTGCAGGTTGGCCAAGGACACTTCGGCCGTGGGGATCAGGTAAAAACCATCCTTCTCGACGGCGAAGGCCTGGTCGATGAACTTGGGGAATTGGCCCGACGTTTCCATGGACTGGTAATTGACCAGGTGGGGGACCACCATTTCGCGGTAGCCCTTGCCGGCGTGAAGGTCGAGCATGAAATTCATCAAGGCCCGCTCCAGGCGGGCGCCCAATCCGGAAAGGGTGAAGAACCGGGCGCCGGAAATCTTGGCCGCCCGCTCAAAATCGAGGATCCCCAGGGCCGCGCCCAACTCGTCGTGGGACTTGGGCTTGAAGTCGAGTTTCCGGGGCTCGCCCACTTTGCGGACCTCCTGGTTGGCTTCCTCGCCCCCCACCGGCACGCTTTCGTGGGGCAGGTTGCAGGCCTGGAGTTCGATTTCCCGGAAGTCCTTTTCGACGGAGGCGATTTCCGTGTCCATTTGCTTGATTTCGTCCGAGAGCTCCTTGAGCTTGGCCTGATAGGGGGTGATGTCCTTCCCCTCCTTCTTCATCCGGGCCATTTCCTCGGAAGCCTGGTTCAACCGCGCCTTGCGCTTGTCCACGGAAACGGTCAAGTCCCGGCGGCGGCGTTCCAGGTCCAGGTAAAGGGAAAGGTCCACCTTGGACCTGCAGTTTTCCAGGGCCCGGCGGACTTCGGCTTCGTGTTCACGGACATATTTGGGATCGAGCATTCAAACCTCGTTGAAACCACTAAGGTTGCCAAGGGCGCCCAGAAGAGGAAATGCCCCGGGAGAAAAAAGGATTATATTCTCCGCCTGTTAAAACCAAAATGATAACTTTCGGCGGTTTTACCGGGTGAAGGTTTTCGGGGCGGACTGGGTGCCCGAGGGATTGGAAGCCTTACAGTTTTTTCAATACCGAATCGACCTTGTCGACGGGGGACGGGTCCTTGTCCTTCCGCTCGTCCAGTTTGATCACGGTGTAAACCCGCTTGACCCCCTTGGAAAAGGGCAGCTTGTGCAGGGCCGCCGCCAACTTCAAGAGCCGCTCCGTTTTGCCGGTCACAATGGTGCCCATGCCGTTCAACTCGAAGCGGATGCCCCTTTGCTTGTGGAGATACTTGAAAATATCGGCCACGTAAGGGCTGACCGAGGTTTTGCCCGTCCCCAAGGGGATTACGCTGATTTCCATCATGGCCATGATTGGACTCCTTCAACGAAACTCGCCGGATAAGGCAGGGGGAAGTATAAACGAAAGCCCCGGGCATTTGATAGGCGTCCCCAGGGCAACCCTCCCTCCTTTAAATAGAGAGCGGGGGTGCGGTCCCCGTCCCCGCGCGACTTTAAAAGGCTGTTGGAGAGGGGCAAGAAAGCATATACTTTTATCCTGGGTTTTCAGCTTTATCTCACCAAGGAGGGAGGGCTACATGCCTAGGATCAATCCGAAGTGGATTTTCCCGGTGGTTCTGCTGTTCGTCACGCCGCTGGGAGCGAGGGAAAGAACGGGTGTCTTGGCTCCGCCGGAAGTCAAGAAGGCGCAGGACCAAATCCTGGCGAGGCTGAAAGCCGGCAACAAACACTATGCCCAGCACATGACGCGCCATCGGGGCAATCCCCTGGTCATGGTCGTCAGCTGCGCCGATGCCCACGTGCCTCCCGAGGCCGTCTTCAACATGCAGCCGGGCGAACTCTTCACCAACCGCGCTTTCGGCAATATCGTGGACAAGGTCATCCTGGGAAGCTTGGAATACGGCGCCGAGCACCTGGGCTGCAAGGTCCTGGTGGTCATGGGCCATACGGGTTGCACGGCCGTGCGGGACGCCATCTCGGAGTACGACCACCCCCGCACCGAATGGCGGTCCTTGAACCTGCAGGCCTTGGATCAGAAGATCGAGCCGGCGGTGGCCGAAGTGGAGGATACGCAAAACAAGGTGAAGGCCCAAACGGGAAGTTCGTTGACGGGCGACGCCTTCGTGGAAGCCGTGGTCAAGGCCAACATCCTGAGCACCATGCGGGCCATCCGCGAGCAAAGTCCGATCCTTTGGAACCTGGAACAACAGGACCTGCTGCGGATCGTGGGCTGTGTTTACCACAAGGACACGGGCAAGGTAGAGTGGATTAAATAGAAAAAGACCGCGATGGAAGCGGCGCATTCTCCCTTTGAGGCTTTGAAAAAAAGGCGATTCAAGATTGAATCGTCTTTTTTCTTTCCCTAACCTGGCAGGCTGTTGAAAAACTAAAATAGGGCGACCCAGCAGCCCGCCGATCCCTGAAATTCCGCAGGAATTTGGGGGTTTCATTGAATGTTTTCGAAAAAGTTCCGCCGTGGGCGGACTTTTTCAACATCCTGCTGAGGCTCAAAAGGACCGCGGAGGTTTCGAAAGTGATCATCGGCGTGCCGAAGGAACTCAAGGACAATGAATTCCGCGTGGGCGTGGTGCCGGGCGGCGTGGAAGAATTGACGGCCGCGGGCCACCGCGTGATCGTCGAAAGGGGGGCGGGAAAGGGAAGCGGCATCGAGGACTCCGAGCTCCAGGACGCGGGCGCGGAGATCGTCGCCCGCCCCGCGGACCTCTTCCGCAGGGCCGAGATGATCCTCAAGGTCAAGGAGCCCCAGCCTTCCGAATATCCCCTGATCCGGCCGGGCCAAATCCTCTTCTGCTACTTCCATTTCGCGGCTTCCAAGGAACTCACGCGCGCCCTCCTGAAGACCCGTTCGGTGGCCATCGCCTATGAAACCATCCGGCTTGACTCGGGGGAACACCCCCTGTTGACGCCCATGAGCGAGGTGGCGGGCAAAATGGCCATCCAGGAGGGGGCCAAGTACCTGGAGCGTTCCATGGGGGGCACGGGCATCCTCCTGGGCGGGGTGGCGGGGGTGAGGCCCGCCAAGGTGGTGGTGTTGGGCGGAGGCGTGGTGGGGGCCAACGCGGCCAAGACCGCGGCCGGGCTGGGAGCCCGGGTCACGGTGTTGGACGTGAACCCCGGCCGGTTGCGGCATTTGGAGGAGGTCCTTCCCAAAAACGTCATCACCCTGGTTTCCAACCGCAGGGTCATCCGGGAGGAGGCCCGCGATGCGGACCTCCTGGTCGGCGCTGTTTATATTGAAGGCGCCAAGGCCCCCCGCCTGGTGACCGAGGAAATGGTGAAAAAAATGAAGCCGGGTTCGGTGATCGTGGACGTGGCCATCGACCAAGGCGGGTGCGTGGAAACGTCCCGGCCCACCACCCACAGCCGGCCCGTTTACAACCGGCACGGCGTGGTGCATTATTGCGTGACCAACATTCCCGGCGCCGTGGGCATGACCTCCACTTACGCGCTGACCAACTCCACCCTGCCGTTCGTCCTGGAGATCGCCCGCCACGGGTACCGGGAAGCCGTCCAACGGAATCCCGCCATCCGTCACGGCTTGAACCTCGACCGGGGGAAGCTGGTGCATCCGGCCATCAAGGCGGCTTTCCAAGCGAAGAAATAAAGGGGCCGCCCCGCGGTCCCGGCTTCAGGGGGTTGAAAAATCCCCGAAAAAACTAAATTCCCAAAGAGGGGGGAGCCGTGCCCACCGTTTTTGCCAGTGTCAGCGTCACCATCGTCTTTTTTTACCTGCTCACCCTCGCCATGGCCTATTTCCATTGGCTGCCCGTGGGGCTCCACATGCTGTGGGGTTTTTTCATGGCCATCCTGGTCGTCCTGCTTCAATGCCTGATTTTCGGTTTCTTCATCGGAAGCGGGAAGTCCATCAAGCGCGTGGTTGAGGAAAATGGCTTGAGCGGCCAGTGGATCCAAAAGACCCGGGATTACAAGAACCGGTGCTATCCCATGCTGATGGCGGCCATCGTGGTTTCGGTGGTGGCTGCCGTGACGGGGGGCGGGGTTTCCACCGGGGCCTTGCCGGTGGGAGTGCACCAGGCGTTGGTTTGGTCGGCCCTGGGCTTGAACGTTTATTCCCTCTGGATTTCCTACCGTGTGATCGTGGAGAACGTCAACGCCATCCACCGCATCAATGAGGAAGTGGCCTCGCGCGGTGTCTCCCGTCCCCAACCGGCCGTGCCGCCCGTTGAAAAAAAGGAAGGCGTCCCCGGCCGCACCCGACCCGGGCCGGCCTCCAAATTTTATTTTTTGGCCGCGGCGGTTTGGGTGCCTTACCTTTATATGAAGTTCTCCCTGGGAAGCCGGACCTTCCCTTTTTGGCCCTTTTTGGCCCTGAGTGGGCTTTGTTTGCTGGCGGGATGGCTTGGATCGCGGAAGACCCCGGCCTGACCCGACGCTTCCCACGCATCCGGCTTGAAGGTGTTTTTAACGATTCCCCAAGAAAATGCTTCTTCCGCCCACCAAATAGGCTAAAATGTCGCCCTTGCGCGTCTAAGAAAACGGCGGGGATTATTTCAGCCACAAGGTTTGGAACTTGAGATTGACCTTCACTCCTAAATTTGTTTTTCTTCTCGGCGCCGTCCTGGCCGGGTTGACCGTCACGGTAGGCCGGGCCGACCAGCCGGGGGACTACCTCCATACCCGGACCTACATCGGCCTTTTCGGCACCTCGGTCAGCGTCAACAACAAGGGCGAATTCACCGGCACCCATTATTCCAGCTCCCAGGCGCCTTTTTATGAGATCGACCTGATCCCCTCCCTCGACCAAAATTTCGGCTACGGGTTCCTGATCGGCCACCGGGAAGAGGTTTGGGCCGCGGAAGTCAGCTACTGGGACTCCAACCATACGGCCACCTTCGGCCCCGGAACGGTCGGGTCCAATTCGGGCCAATCGGTCACTTTCAACAGCGCCTACCAAACCACGGCGGTTTACCATTCGGTGAACGTGGATTTTAAAAGGTACTTTTTAACCGAACTCCAGTTGCAGCCCTTCGTTAATTTAGGAGTGAGCTTCCCCTGGATCGCGGTGAACAACGCCGCCATGAACGCTTCGGGGGACATGGTCTCCCTCACGTTGGCGGGGTTGGGGCTGAACCTGGGTGTGGGCGTGGAATATTACGTCAGCCCCAGCCTGTCCTTCACGGTGGGGGCCTACCAGCGCTGGGCCAGCTTCGACGAGTACAAGGGGTTCAACACCCAGTACAACGCCTTGGCCCAATACGGGGCCGGCAGCAGCGACGAAGGAAGCGGCTTGAATTTCACCATCGGCACCAGCGTCGGTTTCGAATAACCAAGGAAGGTTTTGATGAAAAGGTTCGCATTCATCCTCTTGCTCTCCGGGTTGGGCCTCAGCGCGGCTTATTTCGCCGTTTCCTGTTCCAGCAACCCCACGACCCCGGGCGGCTTCCAGGCCCCCCTTCAAACGGTGGTGGCCATCAACCCTTCCTGGACCCCCACCTTCACCTTTACTCCCACCCACACCTTCACCCCCACGGCCACCCCCACCGTCACGCGTACGCCGACGCCCTTCGTCAGCGGGACCCTTTCCTACGGCTTCAACCGTCCC